>CAJYOV010000026.1 GCA_913776405.1 Pseudobdellovibrionaceae bacterium | reverse complement strand
GTCGGCTTACCGACGATGACTTTCATTTCGTGGACCCAAATAACACGATGGAAGCGGTCCGCGAAATGAAAGTCATCGTCGGTAAGCCGACGCAAGCGACACGCACGCCAACGTTCCGCAACCAGATGACGTACATCGTAGTAAACCCGACTTGGACGGTGCCGTCGTCGATCTTCTTCCGCAGTAAAATCGGAAAGATTCGCTCGATTCTCGAAACTGAAGGTCAGTATGCCGTCGACAGCTGGTTCTATAACCAAGGCTTCTCGATCGTTTATCAGTACCAAGGCCAGACGTACTACCCACGTCCGAGCCAAATCAACTGGTACACATCCGACACCGTTTTTGCGCAATCGCACTTCACGCTGAAGCAAGCGCCTAGCTATGATAATGCCCTCGGCGTCGTGAAGTTCCTTTTGGACAATAACTATTCGATCTGGCTTCATGACACGAACGAGCGCTATCTGTTCAAAAACGACGCGCGTGTCTTAAGCTCGGGCTGTATTCGTCTCGAACGCCCGCGCGATTTAGCTGAATATCTCTTAGCGCCGCGCGGCTATTCCCGCGACCGTCTTGAAGACACGTTCGTGCGTCCTGGCCAAACGGATGCGAAAGAGCAATGGAACAACGTTTCTCAGTTGAAACTGGCTGTTTACACGATGCACCTGACAGCGAATGTCGGTGACGATGGGATCCTGCGCTTCACGCGAGATCTCTACGGCCAGAATACCGATATGGCAAAGGCGATGAAACTCGCTGGATTCTAGTAGCCTCCCCGCCCTGCTCAAGTTTCGGTCGAGCGCGAGTGGGCGCTCATGTACCGAAAACGAAACAGTCTCTTCTTTTGAGTGGTCCCTGCGCCTTTGGTAGTTTCACTCCCAGAGGTGCCTCTTGGAAAATATCTGGACCGAAGTAGCAGACCGTTTCGCCAGCGCATTCGATGAAATTGAACGCCAAGGTAAAAAAGATTTGAAGATGATCTCGTCTCTTCCAGAGATCTTGTCGTACTTCAAGGGCTTGAACTCGCAAGACCTGATGATGCTCGTTGATCACGCCCGCAAAATTCAAAAAAGAAAAAACCCAAAAGTAAAGCCGATCAACGGCGACTTCTATAACCTACGTCAGCAGCTGCCACCCGAGGACCTCGCTCTTCTTGAACGCGTCGAGACCGTTCTCAAAGAAGAGATTCAGCCGATCGTTACCGAGTATTGGATGAAGGGCGAATTTCCGTTTCAAATCATCGAGACCTTCAAGAAACTCGATATCTGCGGCTTAAGCTTCGACGGTTACGGCGGCAAATCGCGTAGCAATCTTCTTGAAGGCCTGATCGCCGAAGAAATTGCGCGAGTTGATGTTTCTACCTGCACATTCTTCGGCGTTCACTCGCAGCTTGCGATGGGTTCGATTTATCTCTGCGGTTCAGAAGAACAGAAACAAGAATTTTTACCGCGCATGCAGAAGCTTGAGACCATCGGCGCCTTTGCTTTGACCGAGCCAGAGGTAGGCTCAGCCGCAGCTCTCGGCCTACAAACCACGTGCAAACGCGAAGGCGACATGTGGATTTTGAACGGCGAAAAGAAATGGATCGGCAACGCAACGTTTGCCGACATCATTATCGTCTGGGCGAAGGACGTCGACTCAGGTCAGGTCAAAGGCTTCATTGTCGATCGACTCACTGAAGGCCTTTCAACCGAAAAGATCGAAGACAAAATGGCGCTGCGAATTGTGCAGAACGCTTTTGTTCGTTTGAACGACGTCATGGTGCCTGAAACTCGCCGTCTTCAGAACGCCGACACGTTTAAAGACACATCAAAAGTGTTGCGCATGACGCGAGCTGGAGTCGCTTGGCAAGCGGTCGGCTGTGCACGCGGAGCGTACGAGAACACGCTTCGCTATACGATGGAGCGTCAACAATTCGATCGCCCGATCGCGGGCTTTCAAATGGTTCAAGACATGCTAGCGCAGATGCAGTCGATCGTAACTGCGATGCAGTGTACAGTCGCACAGCTCTCGATCCTTCAAGATCGAGGCGAAATGAGCGATGAGCGCGCCTCACTCGCAAAGGTCTTCTGTACGGTCAGTTGTCGCCAAGTCACATCTATGGCGCGCGAGCTGATGGGTGGGAACGGAATTCTCATTTCGAATCAGGTCGCGAGATTCCTTGGTGATGCGGAGGCCTTGTATTCCTACGAAGGCACAAAGCAGATCAACAGCCTAATCCTGGGCCGCGCCCTAACCGGCTGGAGTGCTTTCGTCTAAACACGGGGGCCTCAGTTCGAGGACAGGCGCCTTCGTCTAAGTTTGAGAGGCCAAAAAAGGTTTCCACAATTCGTCAAACATCCGGGATAACACTCGTAAATGATGAAAACGTGGAAATCAGCTTTTAAGCCAGCCCTTCGGAGACAGCTCAGCTTCGCGCAGCGAACGAGTATTGCGGTTCCTGTGAGTTTGGTCATCGCCGCCTCGAGCGCCCATGCGCAGAACAAAGAGACTTCGATAAAGGGTTTGAGTTGGAATGACGTCGTTTCACTCGCGACCGAAGCGAACGCGCAATACCAAGGTGCCAAAGCGACCGTTCAACAAAACGAAGCTCTCGTTCAAGGTGCCTGGGGTAATTTTCTGCCGACTGTCAATGTCGGGCTTGAGACGGCGCGCTCGGAATCGGATGTTCCGATTACAACCTCGAGCGGTATCGTTGTGACAAACCGTGAAACGAACACGGCGCGCATCACTGCGAATCAAAACCTCTTTAACGGCTTCGCAGACAAAGCCCGCATCGATCAGGCCAAGCAGAACCTTCAAGCGGCGAGGTCGGCACTCGATATTGTTAAAGCCTCTTTGAGTTCGAGTTTGAAATCCGCTTTTCAAAGTCTCTTAGTCGCCCAAAAGAATGTCGATCTCGCGAACGAGATCATTTCTCGTCGAAAAAGAAACTACGAGCTTGTTTCCCTTCGGTTTGACGGTGGTCGCGAGAACAAGGGCTCAGTGCTGCTCTCAAGAGCAAACCTCGAGCAAGCCGACTATGAAAAGCTTCAAGCAGAAAACGCGGTCGAGGCCGCGCGGTTGAGACTCGCTCGCGCGATCGGTCGCGAGGATTTGGCGAACTTCACGATCGTAGGCTCGGTTCCAGTTGAGAATCCGCAGTCGAGCGTCGATCTTCTTTCCATCGCACAAAACACGCCCGAATTCCGTCAGGCCACTGCGCAAGAAAAAAGCGCGCAAGCCGGCATTCGTGTGGCGAAAGAGAATTACCTGCCGTCTCTCGATCTTTCGGCAACCTTGGGCCGCACCGGAGCGGACTGGTTTCCAGAATCAGAACAAAGGTCGGTCACTCTCAGCCTCAGCTTTCCGATTTTTAATGGCGGTAAGGATTACGCCGGTGTGAAATCAGCATCGGCCTTGGCGACAGTCGCCTCGCGGCGCGTCCGCAGGCGAACTCGTTGCGCAAATTCACTCGGACATCGCCCGTGGAAGGCAGATCCTCGATGCGATGGTG
>CAJYOV010000025.1 GCA_913776405.1 Pseudobdellovibrionaceae bacterium | reverse complement strand
CTACGGTCTCTACTATTACACGAACGGATATGCGACGCAGCTCGTTCAATGTAACGGACTCAACTGTCGCGGTTACACACTTTACGAGTATTACTCCAAGCAGCCTGTGCTTTGCCAATAACGAGTGCGTGGTGAAATGGCTTAGAAATGAGCCCTTTTGGTCTCAACCTGACACGCGTTCGATCTTTCCACAATTCAGCGATAGTTCCTTGCGACTCTATCGAGGTCTAGGGTTCAATTGATGAAGACCCATTTAGGGGATGCGAATGAATCAGATTTTGTTAGTTGAAGATGATCCAATGCTTGGGACGAACTTAAAGCTCAATCTCGAACTAGAGGGCTTTAAGGTGGATTGGGCGCAAAATCTTGCTGAAGCATTTGCAACGAATGAACAGCAGCCTTATCAACTGGCTCTTTTGGATCTAGGCCTTCCGGACGGAAGCGGCCTTAATTTCTGCCGCTCCGTTCGTGAGAAGGGCTCAAGACTTCCGATCATTATCCTCACGGCTCAATCTGATGAAGATTCGGTTGTCGAGGGCTTAAGCGCGGGTGCTGACGACTACGTCAAGAAGCCGTTCTCAAACCGAGAAGTAGTCGCGCGGATTCGAGCCGCCCTCCGGGCGCCAACCGTTCGAGAAGAACAGATCCGCGTCGGCAATCTCCTAGTTTTGATGGAACAGCGCCGCGTTTATGTCGGCCAAGAAGAAATCCCGTTAAACCGCCGGGAGTTTGACGTACTCAAAATTTTGATCGCACGCCCAGGCGTTGTCGTGACTCGTGAGATGATCATCACGCAACTTGGCGATTCAGCCGAGCATATTTTTGATCGCACCGTCGATTCGCACGTCTCGCATTTGCGAGCAAAGCTGAAGAAAGCGAAAGAGTGCAATATCCGTGTTAAATCCGAGTACGGGGTTGGCTACAGGATCGCAACACTTGATTAAATCCAATCTCTTTATCCGGTTCGCAGCGCTCGGCATTGTCGTTTCAGGACTTTTCCTGATTCTTTCGGCATTGACGACGCATTGGATGCGCAATCTCATTTTCAACGAACCGTTCCGCGGCGATCGCGGCCCGTTTCGCACGTACGAAATTTTTCTCGATAAGGTGCCGCCCTCTGAGCGCGTTGAAGCGCTCAGAGATGGGCGCGGCAACCTGCCGCCAGCTGCGTCGCTGAGACGTCGGCCGCCGCCGCCTTCGTTTGGGGCGCCGCCTGAAAACTCTCGAGCGATGGCCGAGGGAATGCCACCTCAAGGTGACTTCGAGCGCGAGATGCACCCACCGATGCCGCCTCCGCCGCAGGACGGGCGAGGCGGGCCCGCCTTCCTGGTTGAAATGTACTTGCTCGACTCAAGCGGTAGAATTCTATTTCCAGATTCGGTTGAATCTGAAAAATCTGAGCGCGTAGCCGAGCTCTTTCAGGAGATCAAGAAGTCGACCACGCCTCGCTTGCTCAAAGATGATTATTCGATTCTCCAGCTCTCGGGCGCGCCTGTTCAGTATTTCGTTCGCGGCATTCAGTTCAAGCCGCCATCGCCGCCGTTGGCTACGATGATTTATCTCAATCTCATTCAGCTCATCACGATTATTCTGGCTGTCCTTGTTACGTTGGCGGTCGTTCTTTACTCGCTTCGATCTCGGGCGCGTCAAGCCGATGCCGTGATGGAAGAACTGAGTCGTGGGAATCTGAAGGCGCGAATCGACATCACAAAGATGGATGAGATCGGCCAAACGATGTTCTCATTCAATAAAATGGCAGACGAGATTGAACATCTCATCGAGCACTTAAGAAAAACGGAGAATGCGAGACGCGATCTTCTTCGCGAGTTAGCTCACGATCTGCGGACACCCGTCGCTTCGATGAAGTCCTTAATCGAAACGGTCTCGATGCGCTCGGACCAGCTACCAAAAGAAAAAATTAGGGAACTTCTCGATCTCGCGATGAAAGAGGCTGAATACTTCGAGGGCTTGGTTGACGATCTTCTCTTTATCGGCCGAGTCGGCGAGCCTAAATACAAAACCTCGATCGAGTCAGTGGATCTCACGGAGTTGGCTGACCTCGAAGTCGACGCGATCTCTGCGCGCCATCCCAACATTCACGTCGAGATGAACGCGAACGAAGAGCTCATCGAGTACGATGGTGACCCAAGTCTTCTCAAGCGACTCATCCGAAATGCTCTTGAGAATGCGGCCTCGTTTGCAAAAAACAATGTGCGTCTGACGCTTGAGAAGCATCAGGGCGCGATTCTGATTCGCGTCTCAGACGATGGCCCAGGTTTCGACGCAAGTTCGCTTTCGTCCTTCGGTCAGCGTAAGTATTCACGCGCGATGACTCAGTCGGGCGGCTCTAAGCGCATTTCGATCGGTCTTGGTTCCGTTATCATGAAATCGATTGTCGATGTCCACCGCGGTGATCTCGGCGCTTCGAACCGTGTCGACGCCAATGGTGACATCCTCGGTGCCGACGTCATTATTCGACTTCCTCTCGCGTAACTCCATTTCGCTTCCACAATTTGCCTTTAGATTGATTCTCGAGCTTGAAACTGAGTGCTGAATTGTCGGCACCAACCGCGAGCTTGAAAAGGGATCAGGTTATGACAGCGACAACGAGGAAGCAGTCGATTCTAAACTTAGCGTTCATGGGCGTCTTCAGCGCTGCCGTGATTTTGGCTTCGGCTTCGCGCGCGCGCGGGGAAGAGACTTCGAATGCCGATCGCGAGAAATTCCATGCGGCACACGAGGCTTGCAGGAAAGAGACGGGCGTATCAAAACCCACAAAAGGTCAGCCGCCTTCGGAAGCGGATCGAAAGAAGATGGATGCGTGCCTCCAAGCAAAAGGCTTC
>CAJYOV010000024.1 GCA_913776405.1 Pseudobdellovibrionaceae bacterium | reverse complement strand
TGAACTGGGCGCGGCTCAGGCTTTGGCGCAACAGTTGGATTCAATACAGGTCGTACGGGCTGCTGTGCAACTTGGCTTGCAGCCTGAGCCTCTTCAGCTTCTTTTTCCTCAATCAGATGAGTGAGAGCCTCTTCGATGACATCGAGTCGTGAGTTCAGTTTCCGAAGCTGTTCATTAACGGAGGTTAAGTCTTCCATGCGGCCCCTATGCGTTTCATTTAGGCCAGGATGCCGACGAGCCATGCACGCGACAAGCCGAAACGAACACAGATTCTTCAAGATGTCCTTCGGTCTAGGTGGTTCAATGAGCGCAAGTTCGTACATCGAACGAGAGGAGATCGAGCGCGTGTCTATTTGGTTGCCGGATATTCCAATTTGGGAAGTGATCGTTCGGGCTCTGGTCACCTTCTTCTTTCTTCTTGTCGCACTTCGATTGACCGGAAAACGCGACGTGGGCGAAATGTCGCCCTCAGACTTTATCTTGCTGCTTCTCCTGAGCGCCAATCTTCACACGTCGATTTCGGGCGACGACAAATCGATCTTAGGCGGCTTGATTGGCGCAAGCTCACTCATTGCTCTCAACTACTTCATGAATAAGTATGCCGCCCGCTCGAAGAAGTTCGAGGCTCTGTTGAAAGGCCAGCCGGAAGTGATCATCTCGCACGGTCGGCCTGAGCGAAAGGTCATGGAGCGCCACGCTCTTTCCGATATGCAACTTCAAACGGCGCTCCGTAAAGAGCACGCGGAAAGATATGAAGACGTTCGCCTCGCTGTGCTCGAGCCAGATGGTGAAATCTCGGTCTTTAAATATAGTGACGACCGTAAAGAAAGCTTGTCTCAACATCGCTCCAAGACCGAGTATTCAAGCCCGATCTTGGAGTGAGTACTCTATCGAAAATCTGATTTACTGACGGCTATGCGCAAACTGCGAATCTTGCTTCGCTTTGTTAGCGGATGTCGATGGTTTCACGAGAGCGTCGATGATGGCTTGGTTGAACGCGGGCAAGTCATCTGGGTTGCGGCTCGTGATGATGTTGCCGTCGATCGCACATTTTTTATCGACCCACTCAGCACCCGCGTTGCGCAGATCGGTCTTCAGAGACGGCCATGACGTAACAGTCTTGCCGCGAACGATGTTGGCTTCGATCAGTGACCAAGGGCCGTGGCAGATTGCTGCGATCGTTTTGCCGGCTTCATCGAATTGCTGAACGAAGCGCATCGCTTCTTTGTTGATACGAAGTGCGTCTGGATTGATGACACCACCCGGAAGTACGAGAGCGTCGAAGTTGTCCACATCGGCGTCTTCGACTTTCATGTCGACATCGATTTCTTTACCCCAATCTTTTTTGTCCCAACCTTTGATCTTGCCACTCTTAAGCGAAACGATCTTCACTTTTGCGCCTGCGTCTTTCAACGCTTTCAAGGGCTCGAAAAGTTCCGACTGCTCGAAACCGTCGGTTGCGAGAATCGCGACGGTTTTCTCGCTGATCTTTTGTGCTGCTGCTGCCATTTAGAACCTCCAGGTAAGTGTGGCCACTCGTCGGTGAGTAGCTTCACGTCTGGTCTACCCTAGACTTTGATGAAGTGATTTATCTGGGCAGGAAGGAAAAGTGCTATTTCCAACTCAATCTCCAAAGACATGAGCACAAGCTGCTCAGAGAGCGACTCAACCGTCTCATTTTGGGACGGGTGCCATATGACGAGTTCGCGACATCGAAGTGTTCCGTGTCCAGCCGCAACGCTTAAAACCCGATTAAATGTTGAGGACTTATGGCGCGATTCGGGTCATACATCAAAAGACTCTTCGGCTCGCGCTCACCAAAGCGCGACAACTCCTCTTTCGAAGACGAAGGCCTCTTCGCGCTCATTGCGCAGAACACGGGCGACATCGTTGCTATTTCCGATATGCAAGGTCGCGTTCGATTTATCAATAGCAGCGGGCGCAAGATTGTTGGCTTGAGTGAGACTGAGTCGCTAGAGAAATACGACCGTCTCCGCTTCTACCCGCCGAGTTTGGTTGAACGCATGATCACCGAAATCACGCCACACTTGGAGCAATTCGGCTCTTGGGAAGGTGAGTTTTCACATCGGAACGTCGTGACCGGTGAAGAGATCCCTGTCTTCATGCGGATCTTCCTTTTGAGAGACTCGAAGACGGGCGAAACACGCGGCCGCGGCATCGTTTCGCGCGATCTTCGAGAAGAGAAAAAACGCGAAAGAGAAGAACTCGCGCGCCGCCAAAAGATGATAAGCCTCAAAGAAGAGGCCGTTGAGGCTTCGCGCGCGAAAACTCAGTTCCTCGCAAACATGAGTCATGAAATTCGCACACCGATCAACGGCGTTGTGGGCATGACATCCCTCCTTCTTGATTCCGAGCTCTCATCCGAGCAAAAGGATTACGCTGAGAACATCAAGACGTCGGCGGAATGCCTTCTCACGATCGTAAATGACATTCTTGAATTCTCGAAAGTTGAAGCCGGCAAAATCGAGCTCGAAAAAGTCGATTTTGATTTGGTTTCGATGATCGACGATACAGTGAAGAACATCTCGTTCATGACAAAACTCAAATCCATTCCGCTCATTGTCGATGTGAAGCCAAACGCTAAACGGCACTTCAGCGGCGACACAGGCCGCATTCGTCAAATCTTGTTGAATCTTTTGAGCAACGCGGTCAAGTTCACGCACTCGGGCACAATCAAGCTCGAGGTTCGTGTCGACTATTCGACCGACCGAATCTCTGTCGTGCGCTTTTCGGTGACCGATACAGGCATCGGTCTTACACCTGCTCAGACGGCCAAGATCTTCCAGGCGTTTTCTCAGGCAGATGGCGAAACCAACCGCAAATTTGGCGGCACGGGTCTTGGCCTTTCCATCTCGAAACGATTAGTCGAACTCATGAAGGGCCGACTCGACGTCGAGAGCCAGCCTGGTGTTGGCTCGACGTTCTGGTTCACGATCCCTCTTGAGAACGTCTCGTCTGTCATTGCGCCCAAATCGGCCAACTTTGAGATCGTACCAACGAAACACCCGACGGCGAAGATTCTGGTCGCTGAAGATAACTTCGTGAATCAGAAGATCGTGCTCGCAATGCTCTCGAAACTTGGCTTCTCTGCGCAAGCAGTCGCAAACGGTATTGAAGTCATGGCATCGCTCAAAGAAAGACACTTCGATCTCGTTCTGATGGACTGCCAAATGCCCGAGATGGATGGCTACGAAGCCACTAAAAAAATCCGTGGCTCGCTCGATCGCGCCTTCTGCCATATCCCGATCATCGCGTTGACCGCAAACGCGCTCACCGGCGACCGCGAGCTCTGTCTCGCTGTCGGCATGGACGACTAAGCATCAAAACCTGTTCACATCGCTCACCTCGCCGAACTCATCGAGAAGTGGCTCGATAAGAGCAAGCAAAACCGCGCTAGCGCTTAGTCAACACGCGCTCTAGCCAAGCTTTTTCGTAATCCGATGAGAGGCGCATCTTCGCAGACTCACGTACAAAGCCCAAAAGGCTTTCGATCTGCTCGGCAAATTCGCCGGTAGCGTGCCCGCGAAGAGCCGAGAGACTTTTTAGCGTCCAAATATCAAGCTCCAGTAGTCCTGCGCCGTCTCGGATAAGAGGCAGATAGAGATCCGTCAGAAACTCGCTGTCGCGGAGAGCTGGGACAAATACGTGCGGAAAACTCACGACTGGCTCACCTGCATTTTTCACACTCGTGGTCCATTCGTTCAAGAGCCGCGTAGAAGCACCTAGAACTTCGATCACAGTCCCGGGGTCATTGATTGCCGCTGAGAGCGCGCGTGATGAAATTTCCGATAGGAGGATGAATCCAAAGCTTGGGTCCTGATCAAACGTTCGCGCAGGCTCGATGACGATATGATGTAGTAAACGTTCAACGTCGCTCGGCTCGAGACTCTCACGGCTTGAAATTAAAGCTCGATCTGGATAAGCGAAACTTCCGGGAAGGATTTCTAACGAGAAGACAGTCTTCAACTCCAGAGCGAGAGCATCTAAAGCTGCCATGTTCACGAAGACGACGAAACCGACATCCGTCGATCGATAGTGATTTGCGAAATTGATTGCGCCAGTCTTTTTCACTCCACCTAAAAATGGCGAACGTGCGCGCTCGGTCAGTACGGCCCGCGTAGCAACTTCAACTTGCGTAATCGTATGCCCAACGCGCCCGAGAGTCGCAAGCTGGTCGACCCATCTGATGAGCGTCGCGACGATCAATAAGATCACCAAAATGGTAACGATGAAAAGAACGAAACGACCCTGCTCTCCATAAGCTCCCGTTGCCAGAGCAATGATGCCGACGACGCTGTAAAGGAAAGCGCCGATGAAAGTAGCGACCGCCCGCTGAGCCTGCTGATTTTCGATTAACAACCTTGAGGCCCTCGGTGACGCGGTCGACGAAACGTTGCCGAACGCAGTCGCCATGATCGAAAGCGAAAAGGTGGCGACCGCGAGCATGCTTGAAGCCAAGATCGCAAGAATATTGCCGACCGAGTCCGAACCGATCCTCGATGCTGTGCCGAGGGGTACCCAATCCGTTGCGAACAAGCCCACAAACGCCGTGCAGACACCGACGAAGCCGTAGATCGAAGCTCGAAACCAGATTCGTTTCGTGATGTGCTTTAGGGCGAAGAGAACTTTCGTAGCGTTTGCACCAAGAAAGCCGTTCATCTCTGGCCCTGTTGCCAAGGCCATCGGCCATTGATTTCGACTTCGAGAGAGAAACTTAAAAATGTTCGAATGAGAACAATCAAGCCGAGCACAGCGACACTCGTCAGAGTCGGTTCAATCGCGATCGTTGAGATGATGTCTCCCGAGACTAAAAACTCTAGACCCAAGAGAATGGAACGACCAAGATCACTACGAAGGCCAGGATAAGCCTCCTCACGAAGCCTGAGTCGGTTCAGAAACCTGATGATCGAAACCAAGCCGCCTAGAACGATGACGGACAGGCCAGAAATTTCGATAAGCTTGGCAACGATTTGAACAAGTTGCGGCGAGTTCCATTCCATCCAATCAGTTTGTAAAGAAGTCGACGTCAGGTATTCGCGTTTATGTCTGAATCTCGTGTCAAAGCGTGCAATTGGTCATGGCTTATTCTTGCCGTCCATAGCGATCTGTGGCGTAAAGAGTTCTCGACCTCGTCTATCTGGGAGCTTCTGTGATCGGTACTATCGGCATCTTCTTTGCGCTCATGGCCTTGATGTATCTTGCGTACCGCGGGCTCAACGTGCTTTTACTTGCTCCGATTTTAGCGCTCGTTGCGTGCCTCTTTCATCCCGGCACACCTCTACTTGCGTCTTACACCCAAGTTTTTATGCCGGCGCTCGCGAACTATCTGCTTCAGTACTTCCCGATTTTTGTTTTGGGCGCGATCTTCGGCAAGATCATGGATGACTCTGGCGCAGCCTACAGCATTGCTCGCTTCATCATGAATCGCCTGGGGCCGAAGTATGCCGTGCTCTCGGTTATCATCACGTGCTCCTTGCTCACATACGGTGGCGTTTCGCTTTTCGTTGTTGCCTTCACCATCTACCCGATTGCGAAGACGCTCTTTAAGCAAGGCAATGTTCCTCACCGCTTGATCCCAGCGGCGATCGCTCTTGGCTCTTTTACTTACACGATGACCGCACTCCCAGGAACGCCAGCCATTCAGAATGCGATCCCAATGCCCGTCTTCGGCACGACCGCATTTGCAGCACCGCTACTTGGTCTCATCGCTTCAATTATTATGTTCGGGTTTGGCACTCTGTGGTTGATGAAGCGCGCCGCAAAAGCAAATTCGCGAGGTGAAGGGTTCTCGAACGATCCAACCGAAGCGGTAACTGTTCATACGCCCGAGAACTATCCGACGTTCGCTCTCGCAATTTTCCCACTCGTTATGGTGCTTGTGCTGAATTATGTTTTCTCGAACATGATTTTGCCGTCCATCGACGCAAGCTACTTGTCAGAGCCGAAGTACGGTGGCGCAAGCCTCCAGAAAGTCATCGGTATCTGGTCACTCATCATTGCACTCAGCGCAGCACTCGTGGTGTCCCTCGTTCTCTTCCGAAAGAATTTTTCAAACCTCAAGAAATCTGTGAACGAGGGTACGTTTGGCTCGATGCTACCCATCTTTAACACGGCGTCTGAAGTCGGTTTTGGCGCAGTGATCGCGTCACTCGCGTCTTTCGAAGCGATTAAAGCTGGCCTCTTAAGCCTCTTCCCTCAGAATCCTCTGATCGCTCTCTCCGTTAGCATCAATGCGCTCGCAGGCATAACAGGCTCAGCTAGCGGCGGTTTATCGATTGCTCTCGGCGCTCTTGGGCAAACCTTTGTTGAGCGCGGTCATGCCGCCGGCATCTCGATGGAGACCATGCATCGAGTTGCCGCTGTTGCCTGTAGCGGTCTCGACGCTCTTCCACACAACGGTGCTGTCATCACTGTTTTAGCGATCTGCGGACTTACGCATAAAAAATCGTACGGTGATATTTTCGCGGTTTCGGCAGGCGGCACTTTGCTTGCGAACATCGCGATCGTCATTATCGCGTCGCTATTCCCAGGCTTTTAAAGTTTAGCCTCGAGCGCGTCTTTTGCGGTTTCACCTCGGACTACGGCTCTCATATTTTCAAGAGCTCGCAGGCCCATTTGCTCACGCGTTTCGACAGTCGCACTCCCGATATGCGGTGTGAGAACCACGTTCGCGAGAGCTAAAAAACGCTGATCCAGCTGCGGCTCGTTCGCGAAAACATCTAGACCTGCCGCAAACAAATGACCACTCCTTAACGCGTTAATAAGAGCTTCCTCGTCAACCAAGCTGCCACGAGCAACGTTGACGAAGATCGCACCTTTCGGCAGAAGCGCGAACGTTTTCTCATTCATGATCTTCTCAGTCTCTTTGGTACCGGGCGCATTCAGCGAGAGCGCATCAGCATGCGGCAACATCTCATCGAGAGTCGCAAAGTAGGTCGCGCCCTTTTCGAGATCTTGCGGCAAACGCCTCCGATTTGAATAGACGATTTTCATTCCGAACGCACGGGCTCGATCGGCGATCGCCTGCCCGATGCGGCCCATGCCGTAGATCGCAAGTGTCTTTCCTCGTAGATCACGGCCCAAACGCTCGCCGAAACCTTGAGTCTGACCCCAGCCACTCGCCATTGTCGCCGCAGCTTCCGGAAGTCTGCGGCTTGCAGCGAGCAAAAGAAGAAAACCTAAATCTGCGGTCGCATCAGTCAGAACATCGGGCGTATTCGTTACGACGATGCCGCGCTTTTTCGCAGCAGCGACATCGATGTGATCAAAGCCAACACTTGCTGTCGAAATCACTCTGACACTCTCAGGTAGCTTTGCGATCACGGGCTCTGTCATCTTGTGTCTCATGACGACCATGAGCGCCTCTGCCTGTATCTGATTCGCCAAGCGTACAAGTTCTTCTGTCTCAAGCGGTGTCGTTGGGTCGTACTGTAAATCGAACTCGGCTCTAGCACGCGCGGCGACAGACTCTAAAATTGGAAATGCGATGATCGCTTTTGGTCTAGTTCCGTTCATGACTCGCCTCGCCTTCACCTTGAGATTCTAAATTCTGTTGCCGGGTTTTGCTCCCGATGAAAACCTTGTAGCTCGCGAAATCATCTCACACCCTGATCGCGAAACAGGAGACCATCTTGAAACACACTCAGAAATATTTGTTAACACAGGCGCTTTCTTTAGCAGTCATTGGACTGACAGCTCTTACAGTTAGCTGTGCCTCAAACCCACAGCTTGCGAAAACTGAGACCGCTGCAGCACCACTCGTATTGCCGACGACAATTGAGCAAGCGGTCGCGAGCGGTTACCGCACGCCCGCAAATAAAGAGCGTGATCAATATCGCCACCCCGTCGAAACACTTCAGTTTTTCGGTTTGAAGCCTGACATGACGGTTGTTGAAGTCGCTCCCGGTGCCGGTTGGTACATGGAAATCTTAGCACCACTTCTTGCTACGAAAGGTCACTACATCGCGGCTGCGCCACCTTCGAGCCCTGAGAACACCTACATGGCAGAGCTCAACGCAAAAGTGACCGCATGGTTGAAGTCATTCCCCGAAGTGGAGAAGAACGTGAAGTTCACGCCTTTCAAACCAGCGACACAAGTCGAAGTTGCACCCGCTGAATCCGCAGATATGGTTCTTACATTCCGTAATGTCCACAACTGGATGTCGAATGGCGGAGTGAATGCGGCCTTTGCAGGTTTCTTCAAAGCACTTAAGCCAGGCGGCGTCTTAGGTGTTGTCGAGCACCGAGCAAACCCAACTTCGGCTGCCAAAATGGACCGCCTTGCAAAGTCAGGCTACGTGACTGAAGACTTTGTGATCAAAGCGGCGACTCGCGCAGGCTTCGTTCTTGACGCAAAATCTGAAATCAATGCTAACCCGAAAGATACAAAGGATTACCCGGAAGG
>CAJYOV010000023.1 GCA_913776405.1 Pseudobdellovibrionaceae bacterium | reverse complement strand
CTTTTGTCATAACGGCTTCCGCCTCAGCGCAACTCACGAATGGCCGCATTCGCCAGCGCACCGCCAACGCGCCCGGGTTTACGGCCTGTCTCTCGAAAGACGGCGATAAATGCCGCCTGATCGCACCCGCAGTTGCCATCGCTATCGGTGTTGAAAATGGCGACGCGGTCATTTCATATCTAGATCCGTTGCCGTCAGGTTACGTCGTTCAAAAAAAAGAATCGGTCGCACTCGATCTTGAAAATGCGATTCACGCTGGCACCTACGGTGATCCGCAAGCGGCGTTGATTTTTGCCGAACTTCTCTCGATGCACGAGTTGATGTACCGCCTGCCGGCTGATCAGGCGGAGCTGAAGCGTGCGATGGGTTTCCCGGCGCAAGTTGTTCTTTCGCCAGAGGACCAAGTCGGTGTGCTAACGTCGCATCTCCAGCTGACACTTGGTGTGAGCGCCATCACGGCCGACTACCTGATCGCGAAGCTCGGCGTTCGCGTCGTCACGGAGGAGAAGGCTGCTGAATCGCTGGCCGCGCCAGCGACAAATACAGCACCAGTTCCGGCGACAGCTCCGGTGTCGTCTGAGGCGCGGCCGCCTGTTGAAATGACGCCGCCGTCGAACACGAATCTAGCGCCGAATTCCGTGCCGACCACAAGCCCTGAAGTCGGATCGACGATAGCGCCTGAGGTTGATCCGTCAGGCGTGCCCCTACACTCTCCAGCCACGGAACCGTCGGCGGAGCCCGCGCATGCGCCGGTAATTCTATCCGTAGAACCCATCATGATCTAAATATGCGGCGGGCGCATATTAACTGATTTGTTATACATTTCACTTGTGATTGTTGATGGGTGATAAGCCTGTTCATAACGGGGGTTCGTATGAAGCGCTTGATCTCAGCTATTCTTTTAATTTCTTTTTTAACCACTCAAGCTGAGGCTCAAGTTGCTGAACGTGAGTCGCGTATTTCGAGAGCGGCTACGCTCTTGTCAGATGTCGCGGAGAGCGTTTCGCCTGTGAAGCTTTCGCCGAATGAAGTGAAGGAAGCGATGAAAGAACTCGCCGGCGAGCGGCACGCGCTCTCAGCCGAAGAGTTTGAAGAGAACTGGGTCGGCAATGATTCAGACGTTTGGGGAGCCGACACGGCATCTTGGGGCTTTGATACGGCAGCCGGCGCGCAGGGCTACATCGAAGCCGCGATCAAAGAAAACTTCATTCAGAGCGAGCAGACAGATCAAGACAAAATCAAATACGCCGACGCGATGATGAAAGTCGATCGGGCGTTTTCTCTTCTGCCGCCAAGCAAACACATTCAGTATGGTGTTGCTCCACTTGGTGCCGTTCAGTGCGGCGTTACGTTCGCGGAACTAGTCATCTTGGACACGCGAACGGGCGAAGCCTATGAAGTCGTGATGGAAGGCTCTGGCTGCTAGACCCAGTCGAAGTTGAAGCTGATGCTAATGCGGTCTTCTTCGGATCGATTCGACGGAACCTCATGACGAAGCCAGCTTTCCCAGAGGGCGACTTGGCCCGCCTTCGGTTGCAGTGTCACGAACTGTTGATTGCGTGGGCGCATGCCCTCAAGTTTCGGTGGGGCAGCCATCATCGAAGAGAGGCGCGGATCCTCGAACTTAATCGAAGACGCGTCTTTCGGAACTTTAACGTAGTACGTGCCGCTGATCACAGACAACGGGTGCAAGTGCAGCGAGTGGACCGTGTTCGCGGGCATGATGTTCACCCAACAAGACGACATCCTTAAAGAGCCACCTTGCAGATCCATATCGAGGTGCCGAGCGAATTTTTGCGCGTGGCGACCGATAGCTTTCGCTAGATCCTCGAAATGAGGGTAGCGAAGATGAAGGTCGGTCATTGAGCCGTAAGACGTGTAACCGTTTACGTAATGCTCGTCTGACCATTCGACGCCGTGAGGGTCCGTGTCGCGAACGAGATAACACTGCTCTAGAAGTTCGCGGTTGAAACGGGCGAGCCCGTTTGCAAGCAGGGGCTCAACATAAAGCGACGTCGGAAACCAGGATTGAATCGGCATAGTTAAGGTCGAACCCAATGGCAAGTGTAGCCGCCGGGATTTTTCTCCAAATAGTCTTGATGGACTCGTTCTGCCGAATAAAACGGTTTTGCGTCAACGATTTGTGTGACGATCGGTTTGTCCCACTTCTGTTGAGCTTTCGCTTTTGCCTGAAGAGCGACGCTTTTTTGTTCGTCAGAGTGCGTGAAGATCGCGG
>CAJYOV010000022.1 GCA_913776405.1 Pseudobdellovibrionaceae bacterium | reverse complement strand
CCATATCCCAGTCCCAAAAGCCGAGGTCTGAGGCATCAATCGCGAGCTGCAGGCGTTCTTCACTGACTCGAAGCGCTCTTTCAATTTCTTTTCTATCCGTGATGTCGAACGCGACGTTAATCGCGCCATCGACTTCGCCATTCGGCGCACGATGCGGCATGTAGTCGACCACGACATCACGAACACGCCCGTTTCTTTTCAGTGTCGCCTCGAACCGCACCGGCTCGCCTTGAAGAGCGCGCTGGAGGTACGGATTCGTAACCGCATACGTGTCCTCGCCTTGAATTTCTAGCGCCGTACGACCGATTGTTTCGTCGCGTGAAACGCCAAACCACTCTTCGTAGGCACCGTTCACAAACTGGTAGCGTTCATTTCGATCGACGTAGGAGATAAAAGCTGGAAGAGCATTCGTGATGAGAGACAGTCTCTCGTTCTCACGCACCTCGAGATTTTGCAGGAGCGCAAGACGCTTCTCGTTTTCTTTCCGCTCTTGGATATCGGTCCAGGTGCCGTAATATTTCGTGAGCGTGCCATTCTCGAAAAATGGATTGCCGGTGGAGTTGACCCAACACCAAGTTCCGCCTCGACGAATACGAAAATCCCAAGACACCGGAATCTGAAGCTCACGACAGCGCGCCCACTCTTTCTGTACGCCGGCCTGATCATCAGGATGAATAATCTCGAACCAGCCCCAGCCGATGACTTTCTCCATCGGAAGTCCGACAAATTTTAAGAAGCGCTCACTGAAATAGTCGCCCGATCCATCCGGATTTGTGCGCCAGATGTAGTGCGGAACGGTTTCAATAATTGTCCGGAGGCTCGCCCCCGTAAGTGCTTGTCCCGCAGACTGATCGTCATCTTCAGTCATGTAAAGCTAAGTTTAGAAAGACAAACTGAAGCTCGTCAATTTCGACGGAGAGCCGCAGCTCTAAGAAGCCCAGCGACTGTCATCGAATCCGTAATTTCGCCTTGATCTATGCGCTTCAACGCGTCCTTGAGATTTAACCACTTTAACTTAAGAACCTCGGTCTCTTCGGGAAGTGCGACGCCTTGTCTCAGATCCGTCGCGAGGTAGATGATGGCGCGCTCGTCGGTCGACGAGTTCGAGAGATGCATCTCAAGAATTTTTTTGAAGTGTCTCGCGGTGAAGCCCGTTTCTTCAAGGAGCTCGCGCTTCGCTGCCGCCAGGGGTTTTTCACCTTTCGGGCAGCCACCTTCCGGGATTTCCCAAGAGTACCGCGAAAGCGGATAACGATACTGACCGACGAGAAGAACGCGGTCTCGGTCATCTAAAACGACGACACCCACCGCGATGTTTTTAAACTCGACGACTCCGTAAATCCCACGCTTCTTCGCAGGATTGATCACCGCATCTTCTCGCACTGCGATCCAAGGATTGTCGTAAACGATCTTCGACTTCAGTGTCTTCCACGGCGAACGCGATGCGGGAAGCTTCAAAAACTTGTCCCTTTATGCGTCGTCACCGAAGATTCTGCCGGAAGCGGAATGAACTCAGACGAGTCGCCGGGAATCAACGGAAAGCGCGAGCCTTCTGGCCCGGGCCCCTCGCCCACTCTGCTTTCGCCTCATCGATTCTCTCTTCCGTCGAAGAGACGAGGTTCCAATAGATGTAGCGTTTGCCAATGGCTTTTCCGCCGAGGAGCATGAGGACCGAATCTTCTTCCGCGCGCAGTCTTAAGTCGTCGCCCGCTTTTGCGATGCCCATCGATGTCGCTTCGAGACTCTCACCGTTCGCAGTCACGCGACCACTCACGACATGAACGGCGCCTTCTCTCTCTCCAAGCGGTACAAGAAGTTCAGCGCCTTTTGGTAAACGCGTTTCGCAGTAGAAAATGTCGGTGTGGACCGGCACAGGACTTTCATGATCGAAGAGTGTCCCGAGAAGAAGCTTCAGTCGTGCGTTGCCCCGCGAAAATTCGGGAAGTGTCGCTTTCGGATGATGCGTGAACTGAGGCTCGATCTCTTCAAACTCGCGTGGGTAAGCAACCCAACATTGAAGCCCGTGAAGTTGAAAACCTGATTCGCGCAAAGTTCTGGGCGTTCGCTCTGAATGAACAATGCCGCGACCTGCGATCATCCAATTGATGTCTCCAGGCGAGATGACTTGATCGGAGCCCAGCGAATCTCGGTGCTGAATTTGACCTTCAAATAAGTAGGTAACAGTCGCAAGATTCAGATGCGGATGAGGTCTCACATCCATACCGCTTCCCGGTTTGAATTCGGCCGGCCCGATGTGATCGAAAAAAATAAAAGGACCGACCATGCGGTGGTGCGCATATGGAAGCAGTCGTCGAACGGAAAACCCGCCGACATCGCGTTCCCGCGAACGAATCACGAGTTCGAGATCGGCAACACTTCTAACGGCTTGAGCTTCAGGTTTTTCAGACATCGAAAAAGCCTAACAGTGAACTCAAGTCGCGCAAAACGCTCGAAGGCGATAGCGCGCGAAGTCATTTTCGTGTCGCGTGAGGTTATTGTCGGTGGTGCAGTTGAAAATGGCACAGGTCTTGATAGATCCCCTTTCGGACTCGTGCGACCGCAAAACGTGGGGACGTTTTGCAACCGCTTTGCGAGGTCGTTTCGCACATCAGGGGGGACATTTTGAAATTCGCTTACGCCGCTTACGCACTGACGCCTGTCTTACTTGCCTCGCTGCTCACAGCTTGTAACAAGCCACTTTTGAGCGGCATCGGACTCGACACTCGAAACGGCAACTACGCGCCGATCATGAGCACGCGCCCGCAGACCGCGACTGACACTGTTCTCATTTTGAAATTGAAAGAGGCTCCGCTTCTGACAATGACGACTGTCGTCGACGGCAAAAAACAAATTGATCCTGATGCATCGAAGGCACTCCTCGCGGAGCAAGACAGCGTCATTCAACAACTCACGGCTCTCAGCTCAAAGATTCAAGTTCTCTACCGCTATCGTCTGGTCATCAACGGCTTGGCAATTGTCGCGCCGCTTGATCAACTCGATGCGATTCGCAAAATCGGTAACGTCGCGTACGTCGAAACGCAAACAAGCTTTTCACGCCCCGCGATCATGAATGCCGACGTCGAAGCTGTTAAGAAAGCGATCGCCCGTACGTCCGTTCAGTTTATCGGTGCCGATCAGGCGAATGCGAAAGGCTTCCGCGGTCAAGGTATGAAGGTCGGCATTCTCGATACCGGCATCGACTTTACGCATGCGATGTTCGGCGGCGCCGGTACACCCGAAGCTTACAAAGCCATCGACCCGTCTAAGGAAACACCCGCGTTCCCGAACGCGAAAGTTGTTGGCGGCATCGATCTCGTAGGTACTGCTTACGATTCAGCCGCGGCCGACTACTCTCGTCGTACTCCGAAAGTTGATTCAAATCCACTCGATGAAGGCGGTCACGGTTCGCACGTCGCAGGGACGGTTGCGGGTCATGGTGATGGCGTCAACACTTACGATGGCGTTGCACCTGATGCGTCTCTCTACGCGATCAAAGTCTTCG
>CAJYOV010000021.1 GCA_913776405.1 Pseudobdellovibrionaceae bacterium | reverse complement strand
GCAAGAACTCGATGCGCTCTTTGAAAACCTTCTCTGGATCTTCTTCGGTGAAGACGCCGTCTTTTACGAGCTTCTGCGCGTAAATATCGTAAATCGTCGGGTGCTTTTTGATTTTGTCGTACATGACGGGCGACGTGAACGCGGGCTCGTCACCTTCGTTGTGACCGAAGCGGCGGTAACCGATCATGTTCACGACGAGATCTTTTTTGAATTCTTGACGGAAGCGGATCGCGATTTCGGCTGCGCGTACGCACGCCTCTACATCGTCTGCGTTTACGTGAATCACAGGCGCTTGAATGATCTTAGCGATGTCGGAAGCGTAAGGCGATGAACGCGCGTTTTCTGGCTTCGTTGTGAAGCCGACTTGGTTGTCCGTGATCAAGTGGATCGTACCGCCGACGGTGTAGCCTTGAAGCTGAGACATCTGAAGCGTTTCGGCGACAACGCCTTGGCCAGCAAATGCGGCGTCACCGTGAATCAAAACCGGAACAACTTTTTTGCGCTCGCTCGTGTCTGAGCGGCGGCGTTGTTTTGCGCGGACCATGCCGAGAACGACAGGGTTCACAGCTTCCAAGTGAGAGGGGTTGTACGCGAGCGACAAGTGGACCGAACCACCCGGCACTTTTTTGTCTGACGAGTAACCCATGTGGTACTTCACGTCGCCGTCGTAGAATGAGTTGAACTCGTCGCGCACGCCTTCGAATTCGGCGAGCACAGTCTGCACGCCTTTTTCCATGAAGTTGACGAGGACGTTCAAACGACCGCGGTGGGCCATGCCGACAACGATCTCTTCAGTGCCGAGGGTGTGACCTTTGACTGCGATGCGCTCGAGAAATGGAATCGCGGCATCGCAACCTTCGATCGAGAAGCGCTTTTTACCGACGTAACGTGTGTGAAGGAACTTTTCAAAAGATTCGGCGCGAACGATTTGCGTGAAGACCGTCTTCTTTTCTTCGTTCGTGAGGGACCAGTTGCTCGAGTTCTTCTCGAATTCGTTGATAAACCAGTTGCGAACTGAAGGCTCAGCATCTGAAACCTGGCACGTGATCGTGCGGCAGTAAGAATCGCGCAGGTGCGTGAGAATTTCGCGAAGAGTGGCGCCCGGCTTACCGATGATCGCGCCCATTTCAAATTTTGTATCGAAGTCGGCTTCGCCGAGATTGAACTTCGAGAGCTGAAGTTCTGAATAAGATTTCTGCCCTGTCGCAAGCGGGTTTAAATTCGCTTCGAAGTGGCCATAATCGCGGTATTCGTTGATCAAACGGAAGACATCGAGTTCTTTCGATGACAAGCCCGACTGAGTCGTTAGGTCTTTCGCGAATTCGACGCCTTGAAAGAACATCGACCACTCGTTCGAAACTGAGTTCGGGTCATTTCGGAAATCTTGGTAGAGACCTTCGATGTACTCAAGGTTCGAGCGAGTCGCGTAAGTGGGGTTTGCGGAGTTCGACTTAGGAGCCGAGTCGGAGCTTGTGTTTTCCAAAGCAGTTTGTCCTCACGAAAGTTTGTCCCCTATTTATACTCCCGTTCTCTAGAGGAAGGCAGCGTTTTCCTAGGTTTTCTACCTGACTTTTTCGTGATCGAAATACCCTCAGAGCCCCGACTCTAGTTTGGTGATCTCAAGTCTCGGATGAAGCTTGTCATTCGGTTTTTTTAGGCAGAGAGTCTTGAGTCATGAATGACAGCAGCGCTTGGGTTCACAACCTTGATCCGTTTTTGATTCAGTTCTCATCGACGTTCGGCATTCGCTGGTATGGCCTTGCTTACCTGACAGGCTTTGTCGTGGGTGCGATGCTGATGATTTTCCTCGCAAAGCGTGGCCGTCGCGCGATTCGCGCCGACATGGTGACCGACTACATCACTTACGTCGTGCTCGGCACGATGATCGGCGGCAGGCTCGGTTACGCACTGTTCTACAGCCCGGACTTGCTGACTGACTTCTCATCGAGCTTCCCGTTCTGGGGTGTGCTTCGCGTCTGGGAAGGCGGCATGGCCAGCCACGGCGGCATCATCGGCGTCTTTGTCGCAGGGCTTCTTTTCGCAAAGCGCCACAAACTTGACTGGCGCCACCTGGGTGATCTTGTTGTTCTCGGCGGCTCCGTCGGCATTTTCTTTGGTCGGATCGCGAATTTCATCAATGGCGAACTCTTCGGTCGCCCGGCCCCTGCCGGTTGGCCTTTAGCTGTGAAATTTCCCGGCGAAATGTTCCTCTGGCTCAAACACGATAAAGAAAAAAACCTCGCCGATCTTGCTTCCGGTCCTGACCTTCTCCCGAAGATTGTCGATGCCGCGAAAGCTTGCGGTGTCGATGTCAACCAACTGAACACCTGGATCTCTCAGGTTCGCTCAAGCCAAGGCGCTCGTTATCAGGTGCAGACCGTGATCAACACGATCATCGAGCAAATTCAAAACGGCAACGAGGCCGCTCGCCAAGCTCTTGGCGCAGTTCTGACGCCTCGCTACCCGTCACAGCTTTATGAAGCAGCCCTTGAGGGCCTGCTTCTCTTCATCATCGCCTTCTGGTTCTGGCGCAAACCGCGAAAACCAGGCGTCGTTGGCGCATTGTGGCTCACATGCTATGCGGTCGTGCGCATTATTGGCGAACACTTCCGCATGCCTGATGCAGAGATCGGCTTTCAGCTCTTCGGCCTCACTCGCGGTCAGTGGCTTTCAATCGGCCAGCTCTTGATCTCAGCAGCTCTTTTGGTTTATGTCGCTTCACGAAAAGTGCCCGTGATTTCAGGTTGGGGCCCGGAAGCTCAAGCACTTCGAGATCGCGAACCGTAAGCAGCCGCAGACGCGCCTACGCTCCTTCTGGAGGCAGGCCTTGTGTTGTGAAAGCCTCGTCACAGGGGCTTCACCCTTCAGCGATGATACGTCTCGCCCCGCCGCAGTAGTCTGCGACATGGAGGCGACATGTCCGACTTTCATCTTCCACCGAAAAAACTGAACGTCGATGGCACAGAACGCCGGGTCGGTTTCGAGTTCGAGTACACGGGCGTTTCACTCGATCGGACGGCCGCCCTCGTGCAATCGCTGTTCGGCGGAAAGGTCGAAGCTCATCATCGCTTCTCCTACTCGGTTGTCGACACAAGTGTCGGCACGTTTTCGATCGAATCAGACGCCTCTCTGTTAGCCCAACGAAAATGGGAAAAGTACATGACCGTCTTCGGTCTCGATGCGAAGTCGAGTCTGATCGGCGAGACGTTTGAGTCGATTCTCGCCAACGTCAGCGAGGATTTTGTGCCGAACGAAATCGTGTCACCGCCGATTCCGTTCTCCAAACTCGATCGCATGGAAGATCTTCGCGCTAAACTACAAGCCGCAGGAGCGCTGGGAACTCACGCGCGTTTTTACGCAGCTTACGGCATGCAATTCAACCCCGAGATGCCCGACTTCAAACTTGAAACGATGCTGGGGTATTGCCGCGCCTTCTTTCTCCTTTATGATCGGCTGCTCGCTTCATCAGACGTGCCACTCGCTCGCAAAGTTCTGCCTTTCATCGAACCGTTTCCGCAAGAGTATGTCGATCTCATCGTCGATCCGCTTTACCGCCCATCGTCGATTGAAAGCTTCATGCGCGATTACTTGGAGTGGAATCCAACTCGCAATCGCCCGCTCGATTGGCTGCCGCTCTTTACACACCTCGACCAAAGCCTGGTGTTCGAATATGATGGCGTTGAGCGAGAACTGATTAAACCTCGGCCGACCCTGCATTACCGATTGCCCTCAAGCTTGATCGACGACCCCCGTTGGACAATTTCGTCGGAGTGGAACAAATGGGTTGAGATTGAGCGATTAGCGGCTGATCCTGAACACATAGCTCGAATGTCTGAAGAGTATCTTCTGGCTTCACCATCGCGAATGACTCGCCTTGGCTCGAGCGAGGCGAAGCATTCGCACGAAAGTTGGATCAAGAGATCAAATGAGTTTCTGGATGAAATTCTTCGATAACACGCCGTTCACGCAAGCGCCGACACACGCGTCGAGCCAAAACCAATCGCGCCCGCTCATTGGCGTTACCGGCCCTGATCGCGGCGGCTGGCCGGCCTGGTTTGCCACTCGTATCGCGATCTCACGCGCAGGCGGAAAAGCCGTTCGCATCACGCCGTCCCGGCCCCGAACATCGGTTGACGGTTTAGATGGGCTGATTATCGGCGGCGGCGCCGACGTCAATCCAACTCTCTACAGCGAAACCCTCATGGGCATGGACGCGCGAGCACAGATTCGCCGCGAAGTTTTACGTCGTTGGTATCGCAAACAAGCGCTCGCTCTCGTTGGCTACTCACGCACGACAGGGTTCGACCCCAACGTTGGCAATAGCCTACGAGCCGCCTATCAACTCCTGAAGTACCGGGTAGGGACTTTGCTCGATCTCGCGTTCTTGATCGTGCTTTGGGTCGTGCGCCATCTCTGCAGCCTCTCGCTTCACGCTCACCGAGTTGAAAAAGAGGATCGAGATCGTCTTGAAGTTCCACTGATTCGCGACGCCGTCGCTCACGGACTCCCCGTCCTTGGCATTTGCCGCGGCATGCAGTTGATCAACGTTTGTTTAGGCGGATCGCTCCACCAGGAAATCTCCGTTTTTTACGAAGAGTCGCCGGTTTTGAGAACGCTTCTTCCACGAAAGAAAATTTGTGTCGCCGCGACATCTCGTTTACACGCCATCTTTCGCAAATCGAGTTTGCGCGTAAATTCACTGCACTACCAATCGGTGAAGACCTTGGGCCATGGTTTGAGAACGTGCGCGACGGAAACGAATGGCATCGTGCAAGCGATTGAGCATGAAACGGCAAAATTCGTGATGGGTGTACAGTGGCACCCCGAGTATCTTCCGATGGAACGGTCGCAGCGTCGACTCTTCCGCGCTTTCGTTGAAGCGTCGCGTGCGAGAGGCATTTCGGTCACCCGACCTCTCAAAGCGCAGTCGGAAGAACAAACGATTCATAAAATCGCAGCAAGTCAGGGTCTTCACTTAGGCGAACCGATTGCGTCGCCATGAAGGCTTCTGTAGAGTGCGTGAGCCCATGAGCCAAGAATCGAACTCACCAAATCCTAGCTTAGCTTCGGAGCCCGAAATCCGTGTGAGCCGTGCTCCGGTGTGGGAATTGACGGCTAGCGCTGAATCGCAAGAAAACTCAGAAGCCGATCCCGACGCCAAACAGTTTTTGTCTTACGTCCGCATGCTGTTTGTTCCGACAATTGTAACCAAAACTCTCATTATGTACTTCGGTTTAAACTACGCCATGTACCCCGGAGAAGGTTATGGCTACGGATTAGCCGCCGCCCTCTGCCTTTCAGTCTTCACGTTTAGCTACTTCGTTTGGTCGCAATCGCGCAAACGGCCCGCGAACAAAAAATGAAAAAACAGATGCGACGACAAATTCCGCGGCGTCTGTCGCACGCAAAAGTTCAGGCACGTCTCCAGGCTCGCGCCCAGGCACGAGAGACCAGATCATCGCGCGGGTTCGATTACTCACTTCCGTATCGTGAACTCGATCTCCGCAAGCACCCGGAGCTTTACCGAGTCGGCGTCGGCGAACAAGGCGTACTTCTCGTCGAGCCCTATAAGTCCGAAATTCTGCCGCATTGGAAATTTGCGACTCCCAAAGATGCGGTCACATCTTCGGCCGCTATTTACGAGCTTTTTAAGTCTTACGAACGAGCCGAAGATTTTGTCGGTATGGATATGGCGCGCAAGTTTTTACAAATGGGCTTCACGCGCTCGCGTCGCTACGCGAATCACCGAAGCGGCCGCAAATATGACAACGACGGTTCCGTCGCCCATTTCGAGCGCGATGACGAAAAAGCCAAGAGCGCCGAGATTTTCTTTGCGGTCTGGAAGCGCGCGGAGGCCGAGCTCGTTTACTCAGACCTTAAGCAGATGTGGAAACTCGCCTTCGGCTGATATTTAGAAACGGCGAACCCACTCGATAATCGCCGAGACCGTTCGCTCGCCTGTGGTTGCCAGAGTTTCAACATCAGAGCGGAAGATGAATTCGCGCGAAATCCGTTTTCGGAAGCCCACGCCCGTCCCCGCTTCTTGAGAACCGGCGCCAAGCTCGAGCGAGGCACCGCCACCCAAACCAACACGCGCCGTCACCCGACCGCTGCTCGGATCGTAACCGACCGACTCCACAGGTGTTGAGGCCAAGAGATAGAGCGATGAAATACCGAGAACCGCATCAGCAATTGCGGCTTTCGTGTTTCCGACAGTGGTTTGGTCTTCATCACCGAGTTCATCGGGTGGACGGCCGAACAAAAGAACCGCGATGATCTGATTGTCTTCAAGCGGCGGATCGCTCTCGAAGCGAATTTGCGGGTCTGCCGCTTGCCCCAGCATCAAAACGTTAATCGAATAGTCGAGATACTTGACCGAGACCCGACCGTTCAAACGATTGTCACCGTTTGGGAGAAGATCAAACTTCAACGATTCGATGTGCGCATTCCGTCGAAACAGTTCAACTGGCGTGCGACCCACGATCGCCGTACCCGAAACGGGCGACGGTGTCTTCGAGGCTGAATCGTAAACGACGTCAACCGAGATCGGCACGGATGCCTTGGTCAGGTTGGTGGCGATGCGAATGGCTTCGGGGCTTACAGTATGAACCCGAAGCTTGATCTTGCTTTGCGTTCGCGCGATCTCTTCGACTTTTTTCTTTGCTGCATCGGCATTCAAGAACTGCGAGCGATCGATCTTTCCAAAACGGCCGTCGGGCTTAAACGCGGGCGGCAATCGCAGATCGAAGCGCGGAGCTGAAAGGTTCAACTTCAGGATCGAGAGTGTCGCGTCAGTCTCCGGGACAAGCGTTGTCGTGGCCGGTTCACCCGCATTTTCGGACGCCACACGAACAGAGACGAGCGATGTCCGCCCTTTTAAATCGAGGTTCATAGCCTGATACGTCGAACCTAAACGCGTCGATGCGATAAAGTCGATGCCGCCTCTTTGCTCGTTGACGTCAACATCGACTTTCAAGCTGATAGCACCATCGAGTTCGTTCAGCGGTGCGGGAATAGAATACGGCGTTCGACGAATGAGGTTGGACACCTGTTTGAATTCAGGAACAAGAACGTCGATGCGACCTTTTGAGCTGTACTTGACACCCGATTCTGGCAGCGACACTGAACCCGCCAATTGCACACCCGCTCGCGCCATTCCAAGGTGATCTAAGAACAAACTGAGCGTGTAATCGGCCGACTTCGTTTCATCGAATGAGATTTTGGTGATTCTTAGATCAAGTTCGGGTGAGAGAACGTAAAGATCGGGACGACGAAGAGTGCCAAGTTCACGCACGCGTAGGCGAACCGACTGCGGTCCGCACTTTACACCGCCCGTTTTGTCCGCGAGGTTTGCGCTAACACCGCAGTTTACGAAATCCAGCGCGCGAAGCTCTGACGCTTCTGAACCGAGCGCGGCCGAAACTTTACCGCTTAGAAGATCATTATCGAGCGCACCCTCGACACGCACTTCTTTGAGAAGCGAGATATTCTTGAAGAACGTCTGCGCGCGGAAGTCGAGCTTGTTGAAGCCGGTGATATTCGAATCCGCTTTCAAAGTGATCGTCTGAGTTTCATCGAGTCGCACGTCGCCTTCAGCGAAGACTTTCCATGCGTTTTCTGACACGTCTTTATCCGACTTGTCGGCACCCCATGAAGCCGGTCGCTTCACGAGGACTGAGGCGTGAATCAAGAGAGGCGTTTCAACCGATCGGACTTCGTGAAGAAGAGCTTCGATCGCCGTGTCGCCTTCGCCGGGCTGAAGATCGAATTTCGCCGTGAAACTCGAATCCGGCGCCGTCTTGATTCTGAAGTTTCGCACCTGAACGCGGCTTCCCTCGACGTCCCATTTCGGCAAAATTTCTTTACGAGCGAACGTCAAGAAGTCAAAGCCGCCTTCTTTTTTAGGCTCATTGTCTTCAGGGAACGCGGGCAGATCTATACCGATGTCGGCGCCTAGAATTCGAAGCGGCTCGATTCGGATGATGTGAGGAATCAGGCGCGACTGCTCTTTTGGCACCTCGGCTCCGCCCCATCCAAAACTTACTGCAAGGTGAAGGTCGTCGACACAGACGTCGACGGCTGTCTTCTCATACTGAACGCAGAAGTTTTTCGTATCGAGTGTCAGGGTTTTCGCCCAGAAATTTTTCTGATACTTCGTGAGCGACAGGTCAAAGTCATCAAACGCTATTTTGAGCGAGTCTGGAACAAAACGCTGAACAAGCGAACGCGCCGTCGCCGTTGGAATATCGAGCTTAGGAGAAGAGAAGAAACCGAAGATCAGCGCGCCTACGAACAATGCGATCGCAAGAACGAGAACAACTAAAACTTTGGCCGTCGTTTTAACCGCACGCACGAGGAGCGAGCTTTTCTTCGGTCGAGTCGCTTTCGCCATTTAGAATTCCTCACCGAACGTGATGCCGAGACGAACGCTGTTTGGATAAGCGACTTCGGCGTTACTGACGGCCATCGATTGTGCGACATAGCCACGAAGAGTGCCCACCGGCGACTCCCACCGAAGGCCGAGACCGGGTGAAAGATAAAGCGGATGAGTCAGACCGAAGTTTCGATCGCCCAAAAGTCCTGAATCGATGAAACCGAAGACGTCGGCGCGTTTAAAAATCACGCGGTGAAAGCGACCTTCTAGAGACACCGTCGCGTGAGAGAGCGCTCCGCCGCCGTTTCGTTGAATGGATTGATAGCGATAACCGCGAAGATCGCGCTCGCCACCTAGGAAGCTCAAGAAACGAAGCGGCAAACGGGATTGGATCTCGTTCGACTCAGCGAAAACAGAGCCGACGTTGAAGCGCGTTCCCAGGATAAAAAACGGCGGGTCCGAGTGGCCGATTGTCCAAAGCTTCTGCCCTTGGAGGTCGAAGCGTTGAACGTTGTAGTCTGAGAACGCGTCTTTGTGAGCGCCCAGAAGTGTCGCTTCAAGCGATTTGCCGGTGCGCGGGCTCGGCGTAAACCACTCGAAATCGTGATCGGTCCAACGTGCGCCGAGCTCGAGATAGGCGATATTGATTGTCTTCGGCGTTTCGACTCGTTGTTGATCTTCGTATTGATAGTCTGGGCCCGCGCGCAAGTCCCACTGCCCGTTTGTTGTCTCGAACGTCCAACCGTGAAGGAATTTGACGAGCATGACATTGGACTCGGCTGTCGGCTGAGACAAATGTTCGAACGTGATTTCGGGCCGAAGAGAGTAGCGCTCTTCGCCGTGGAGGTAATACCAACGGAAATTTCCCGAAGCCGTTTGTCGATTGATCTCTTTTTCCAGGTACGAGAGTCGAACCGAAGCCTGTGCGGAGGACGCTGAGGTGCCGATCCTGTTACGTCGAATCACGGCTTGGACACGGCCGCCTTCGGCCGTGCTGCCGCCGACGCCGATGCGAATCACGCGCGATGGCCCAAGATTCACATCGCGAATGAGCGAAACGGCGTCACCCTCTTCGCACTTGGTTGTCAGAACCATCGTCTGCAAAAAGCCGTCGTCTTGAGTCCGACGCCGCGTAAGCGCAACCCAGCGCTCGCGATAGATGTCGTTCATGAGAAACGCGTTGTACCGATTGAGCGCACCTTCGCGAAGACCCGTGTCGCCGGCCTCTTCCAGGCTCCGAATGCGACGAAGGCCGTTTGGTTTTACAAACACGACCACTTCGCCGAGTTCAGGGTCTGCACGAGTTTCTGTTTCAGCGCACGCGTAGCCCTCGTTCTTCATGAGCGATAGAGCCCAAGTGTCCAGGTCATTCAACATGGCTGGTGTCAGTGGCTCACCCTGAACAAGGCGGCGTCTCGGCGGTTGGAACCCCGGCGGCCCGCCAAGAATTTCTAGGCGCTTCAAAGTGCTGATCGGTCCTACACGAACGAAGAGCAAAAGACCGTCCTGAATGAACTCGGGCTGGTGATAACCCCGTGTTTGCAAAAAGCCCTTCAGGAAATAGGCCGCTTCGTTTGGTGGAATTTGCGACCACGGTGTGCCGATCTCACCGTCTTGCGGATCGCCGCATATGAGGCGGTTCTCCATGGATGTGAGATCAATCTTTTCTTTTTTCGTGATTCGGATGTTCTTACAGACGTCGACGAAATCAGTCTTGGCTTCTTCCGTGTTTGCGAAATTCGGGATGGACTTCGGTAGAAAGCCCTGTTTTTGAGCGCGAGTCTCTTCACTCTCAGGGCTCGGCGTGGGCAAAGCCTGAGGTTTTGGCAGAGTCGACGGCTGGTTTACAACGCGGCCACCGGCTTGCGTGACTTCTTGAGCGTGAGCTTTCGGCGAGACGGTCAACACCGCACCCACTAAGACACGTGCGAGCCAGAGAACTTTCACGAAGCCCTCCGTGTGCGCCACTTCAGAAAGAGTCGAGGCAGAACAGCGACAACCGCCGCCGCAAGGATCAGAAGCGAAATCAATTTCGCAACGCTGCCGCTTGATTGCGCTGAAATCGCGCCTTGAGAAATCAGCGCGATCGCGAGTGCGCCTGGCAGCAAACCGAGAACACTGCCGAGCAAATAATCGCGAAGTCGCAATCGAAG
>CAJYOV010000020.1 GCA_913776405.1 Pseudobdellovibrionaceae bacterium | reverse complement strand
TCTAAAACCGATGGACCGAGATCAGAAGCTGGTTGCGGCTCTTAAATCTGAAGGTGTGAAAGTCGCATTCTTTTGCAACTCGCCAACGCGTCAGCCAGATGGGCTTGAGCGCTTGAAGTTCTTTGCACAAGCTGGTCATTTCATCGCCAACCATACGGACCAGCATCCTGATTTGAATAAGATCGGGCCTGAAGCATTTAACCGCGCGATTGATCAAGCCGATTCGGAACTCCACACGCTCCCAAACTTCAGAAAATGGTTTCGGTTTCCGTTTCTGAGAGAGGGCAAAACGCCTGCTGACGTCGAAGCGGTTAGAGGCCATTTGAACAAGAAAGGGTATCTAAACGGCTACGTTACAATCGATAACGAAGATTGGTTCGCAGACGAAGTGCTTCGGAAAAAGGTCGACGCAGGCCAAGGCTACGACGAATCAAAGCTGTGTCAGGCGTACGCAGGCATGGTCGCGGATGAAGCCGATTTGTTTGATTCACTAGCTGTCAAAGCTCTCGGTCGCTCACCAAAGCACGTTCTGTTGCTGCATGAAACCGATCTGAACGCGATCTGTCTCACGACTTTGATGAAAGAGCTGAAAAAGCAGAATTGGAACTTTGTATCTCCGGAAGATGCGTACCGCGACCCAATCGCTTCGAAAGAACCAAAATCGTCAACGAAACTCAATAACGGTCGTGTTTACGCGCTAGCGCTCGAAACATCGACCGATATTCCCTCGACAAAAAAATGGAACAGCACAGACGACATCGAGAAAGAACTCGAACGTCAAAAGGTTTGGAAGTAAGCGCAGGGCGCTTACTTTTTCTTGAAGCCCATCTTATGGATTGCGTCTTCGAGATTCTTTTTTAGATCTGCCGCGAAGTCTGCGCCCATTTGCTGAACGCGATCATCGATAGTCGCTTCGTTTGCCGCGACCAACTCACCATAAGTCAGCTTCTTACCACAAGACGCGCATTCCAGAGGCTCGGAGTCGCCTGGTTCGTCAAATGACGGTTCCGCCGACTCGGCTGTCGCGTCAGCTTGCGCATTGGTTGGCGCATCGAGGTCGAACTCGATGCCTCCGCACTGAGGGCACTTCAAATCGATTTGTTCTTCGATCGTTTCGTTACTCATAGAAGTTTCTTAGCGACACAAAGTCGAAGCTTGAACGACTGCGGGTGGTAATTGAGTTGCGAGAGATGAAGCTGCTACGCCGACGAGTTCGTGGATCTCGCCGCGATTTTTCGTAGGTAAGATCGAATAACCACTGATAACGCCTACGAGCTCGCCACCTTCATTCACGATTGGGCCACCGCTTTGGCCGAATTGGCTGACGGCATTTGAGTAAATGACGGACGAGTCATTGTAGAGTGATTCAACGTACGCGCGTTCCGACTTTGGTGACGCTTGATAGAACTGGCTTTGGCTTGCGCTCGCGTAGCGAAGACCTGGGCTTGCTTGCAACGTCAGAGACTGAGTTTGCTGCTGGGGTTTTGGAAAGCCGACACCAAAGATCTTAGAACCCGCTGCTGGCTGCGAAAGTTGAAGCGGTAGGCAAGCAAGCGACTTCTTCGTTTCAATTTTCAGAAGCGCAAAATCATTTCCACGCGAACTGAGGCCGCGCGCCTGAAGCTCCTGATGAAGACCCGAGAAGCTTTCGAAGAACTCTGCTGAGAAGCTTGAAAGAGCGCGTCCGGTCGCAACAACGGTCACGCTCTTCGCGCCAAGTGCCGGAACTGATTGATCCGCGCAGACCACGTTCATGCGAGCAGGGTTCTTAACGAGCAGAAGATCTTGAAGTCCGAAATTAGGAACTGCACCTTCTTCAGCCGCGCCAGCTTTGATCAAACAGTCGCGAACGCAGTGAAGAGCGGTCAGCAGATAGCCATCGGGAGTAACAGGGCTGACTGTGCACCAGCTAGAGGGCGCGTTGAGAATAAGGGTCGTCGCTTCTAGTTTCTTTTGAACGTCGGCGCGCAAGCCGGTTTTTGGAAGACTCACTTGCGCTTCAGCCGAAAGCGAGACTGCGATCGTTAACGCTAGGCCTGCGATTACAAATGGGTTGATTGGTTTCATTTCGTGTTCGCCTTACCAGCCGGTAACGAGAGCTGATCGAACGTCACGGCGTCGCAGCTCACGTGAACTTGTGTTTCTTGATCGAGCGGGTCGACCGCCATCAGAACAAGCGACTTCGTCGACGAGTTCTGAACCCAAGCTTGCGCCATCGTGATGACTTTGCCTGCGCGTGACCAAGTGAGGCCAACCATCTGTGCGTTAGCGCTGGCTACAACTTCGTCGCCCGCATTTTTCAACACGATGTCTTCACCGCCATGGCCGATTGATTTCGGTGATATTTCAAAAAACTTTTCGCCGACGTCGCCCGATTTCGGAAGGTGCGCAATCCGGCACTTATAGTGATGAACAATCCATTTGGAGAGTTGCGGCAGACTGCTAATCGACTCGGCCTGCGCGGCCGACATCCCGACAGCCAGCGCGAGAGACATCAAGATCGAAGATGAAAGAAGAGCGTGTCGTTTCATAGCGAGCGACACTACCAGAGGGGCCCGCTTCGGAGGGTGAAGACAGGCCAACGCTGTAATTTTAAGTCGGTTTTGGAGCCGTTTTTGAAACAATTGGCTTGAGGGTGCCGTCAACGTCCTCGCTCATCAGAGCCGCGATCCACTCAAGGCGGGGCACGCCTGAATGAGCGAGCGCGATCTTGATCCCGGCTGTGAGAGGGATCGCTAGGATCAAGCCCGGACCACCCCAGAGTTCGCCCCAGGCGATAAGTGCGATCGTCGAAACAGTCGCGTTGATGTCGACTTTCGAGCCCAGGATTTTTGGCGTGATGAAGTTTGCGACCGCGAAGTGGATGGCAAGACAGATGCTATAAACGGCGATCGCAGCACCCGCGCGGTCACCTTCACCGAGAACGGTCAGCGCGGGGAGCAAGCCCGCAAGGAGAGCGCCGAGGAACGGGATTAAGTTAAAGAAGCTTGCGAGGCCGGCAAGTGTGAAGGCGCGAGGAACAGAGAACGCAAGGAAGAGCCCCGCGAAGATCGGGTAGGTCACAAGACCCAGCACAAGGTTACCGAGGAAGAAGGCGCGTGTTGAAGCTACAAAGCGGCTCCAAATCTGGCGGCCTGTACCTGGGTCCTCGAAAGTTCGACCGGCTACTTTTTTTAGAGAATCGCGTTCAGCCAGCAAGAAGAAGGTAAGAATCGGAACGAGGATCGCGAACGTGAAAATGGTGACGGCGCTGCCGAGACCATGCATGAGCGTGTCGCGAAGTTCGCCGCCGATCGGCGAATTCTGTACGACTTCGAGTGACGGTTTTGGATCAACGGCCGCAGGCGGAGCCGCAGCCTTGAACGCATGCGTGATGGAGTCGGAGAAGGTTGTCCAACCCCGATCGAGTTCTTCGTAGTAACGGAGGAACACGGCACGCGAACTTTGGAGTTCGACGACGATGTCGGCAGAGAACCGACCCATAATATAGATCAAAAAAAGGGTCGCAGCCGTCGATGCGAGAACGAGAGCTAAACTCGTCACAAGCGTCGAGTAGCCTTTCGATTTCAACGTTTCGGCCGTTGGGTCGAGAAGGGCGAAGAGAAGAAGCGAACACGCGATCCAAATCGAAACCGCCGCAGCCTCATGCGCCAGCAAGCCCAAAACGTAAACCGCAAGAATCCATACACCAAATGTCAGAGCCTGATTTTTCATCTCCACGAAATTACCTGGCTGCTTCGCGCCTGAAACGAAAAATTAAAACGGCCCAGCCATCTGTGACGAAAAATTGAAACTCGGGCGAGCACTCGAGCGAATTCATTTAGCTTGGAAAGTGCACAAGCAAGAGTTCGATTACGAAAGGAGCGACGTCAATTTGGAGATCAGTGTGCCGCGGTCCACAGGCTTTGATAAGAAGTCGGTGAAGCCCGAGGCGTCAGCGCGTGCACGCTCTTCGACCATGGCATGCGCGGTGAGAGCCACGATAGGTGTCTGAAAGCCACTCGCTCGCAAAGCGCGTGTGGCCTCGTGACCATCGAGCCTCGGCATCTGGACGTCCATCAAGACAACATCGTAGGTGTTTGAGAGCGCGCGTTGGACGCCTTCAGCGCCGTCGCGAGCGACGGTGACGTCAGCGCCGAGTTTTGACAGCATCAATTTAAAAAGCACCTGGTTGTCGGGCGAATCGTCGACAACGAGAATGCGTTTTCCTTGAAGAACCTTGTCGGCAGCAATTGGATTCACCGGACCCGTCGTGAAGTGCACGAGCGTATGGTTGACCATTTTGGTGTCAGCCTTTGGTTCAGCTGCGATTGTCGCTACGAACGTGCTGCCACGACCGACGTGGCTTTGCGTCAGCTCAAATGAGCCGCCAAGTGCTTCGCAAAGTCTGCGAGTAAGAACGAGTCCAAGCCCTGTGCCGCCGAACTTCCGTGTTGTAGAAACATCGGCCTGCGTGAACGCCGAGAAAAGGCGATCCGTTTGTTCTGGCGTGAGGCCAATGCCGGTGTCCGTGACCGCAAATTCGAGCTTATTACGATTGAAGCTGACGGCGAGCTGAACGTAGCCTTTTTCGGTGAATTTAATCGCGTTCCCAACGACGTTTGTTAGGATCTGACGAAGTCGTGTCGGGTCAGCGATCACGATCTCTGGGATTTCGCTTAAGAGACGAAGCTCGAAGTCGATGCCTTTGTCTCGAGCCCGCACGCCCATGAGAGAAGCGAAATCCGCGAGTAACTCGGGCAGCGAGAACTCGATCGTCTCAACGATCATTTTACCGGCTTCGACTTTCGAGAGATCGAGAATGTCGTCGATAATTCTCAGGACGTGATTGGAGTTTCGCTCGATCACGGAAATAAAATGGTCTTGCTCAGCCCTCGTGGCTTCTGGGTTTTTTAAAAGCGCCGAGAAGCCCATGATCGCGCCAAGCGGCGAACGAATCTCGTGGCTCATGTTTGCCAAGAAAGCAGACTTCGCATTGTTCGCGTGTTCTGCCTCCGTTTTCGCGTCCAGAAGTGAGTTCGCAATCTGCTGAACTTCGTTCGAGCGAGACAGCAGCTTGGCTTTGTCCGTCACGAGCTCTGTCACATCCGTCGTCATGATTAAGATGGCGTAAGGCTCATTCGGGCCGCGTTCGAGTCTGTCGTACGAGATGTTGAAATAGCGACGCTCGATCTTGCCCGAAATGCCGACGACTTCCAGTTCGCGTTCTTTTTCCGCGTGTCGCGTTCCAGTATTATACACACCCTGCATGACCGCTACGAGAGGTGACTCAGGCAGTTCGCTGTAAACGTCAGCCCATTTCCGATTCAAATATTCTCGGGGCCCGACCAATTTTTTAAATTCTTCATTCACGCGCTCGAAGATAAATTCTGGTTCGCGCACAACCGCCATGCCGACAGGAGAACGCTCGAAGATCAACTTGAGATCGCTAGCATCCTTTTCGTGGCTGCGTTCACGCGACTCTTTGACCATGCGGTCTTTGCGAGCGCGAAGAAGCGCGGACGCCTGTTGCGAAAGTGCGCGCAGCGAGAGCCGCTGTGCTGGCGTTAGGCGTTTTGCGTGATGGTCGATCACGCAAATCGTGCCGACCTTCTGGCCGTTACCAACATCGATCGGCGCGCCTGCGTAGAATGTGACGCCGGGATCTTCGACGAGCGGGTTGCCCTCGAAGCGAGAGTCTT
>CAJYOV010000019.1 GCA_913776405.1 Pseudobdellovibrionaceae bacterium | reverse complement strand
TCGTCATAAATGATAGCGTGATCGATGTCGTGGTCGTCACTATTTTGCGCCTGGTTGATAGTGGACATCGCCATGCTCCCCTGTTCGAGATCTTCTCTGTAATAGGGGTGAGATATTTTTTCTTTCTCGCGCAGCAGGGCCATTCCGTCGCGAACTCGCTGCAAATTCTTGTCTCGATAGTCTCTGAGAGTATCGTGCTTTTCTTTTAATCTAACCGAGTCATCGTAAAATTTATTTAGCAGTTTATGGCTGTTGAACATTGAGCTTCTCGTTTTTCAAAGAATGTATTTTGTATGACTGCCGATTTTAATCTGCCCGTTGTTAGTCATGCCGTCGCGCTCGATTTCCTCTTGAGTAAGAAAGCAGTATCGTGAATCTGGCGTATTCTTGAGATGGTTAAGGGCCTGTCTTTGAGCATCATTCAAAACAGGACAAAAGATCTCCCAGGCGAACAGCTGATGCTTCTGCAAACCTGTGCTGTAATCGATGTCTGGCATCACAGTTCGATCAAACTGAAACATCAAATCTGCAAATGTCGTCGCCGAGAGAATTCCGTTACTAATAAGTTCTTCCGCGAATTCGCGATGTGGGTCGCTCTCGCGCCCTCTGCGAGATTCGAACCATTTGATGAATGAGAACACCTTCCATATCGCCTTGCCTTTGAATACAAGACGCAGTTCATTTACGTTTAGAGCTTTTGCCGAATCGTCTGAAAGCTGGAACTCATTTTTCAAATTATCATCGAAATATCTGTAAGCTCCTCCAGCTGGACTGTACTGCTGCCACTTTTTTGAGAAAACCAGAAGAAAATGATCGTCAATTTTCACCCTGATTAACGATGCGAATGATATTCGCAGAGGCTGCCCAACAGTGCTCAATCGAATGATCTTTAGAGTTAGCCTGATATTGCCCCAGTTGTGTCTGACAGATTCAAAAACGCTTGCTGATGCGCCGGCAAGGAATATCCCAGCGATAGTTTTGGAAAGCTCATCTGGATTCGTCGCTAAATAAAGATATAGGGCTGATGTGATTGCGGCGAGCACTCGAAGAATAAAATAAATCAAAACCAACATCTAAGCCTTAATAGCCTCTCGGCATTTGAATACGATCTAAAATTCTACGATCTTATGAGGCGTATTCTTTGTGCAGGCAAGAATCTTATTTAGCGGTTCCTGCGTGAAATCTTCTTAAGAGCTCTTAACCTCTGCCTCGATTTTGGAAACACGGCGTCGGTTATCGTGGCTCGCCAAATCCCATAAAACCCGCTTCCAGAGCGGAAAATCCGATTAATCGGACTCGCTGAAAATTTCTAGAGACTTTTAGGCGGGTCGAGTTTTCTCTGTTTTGCATCACGGAGGCGCGATGAAAAACGCATTTAAGATTCTGTTAGTTGAGGACATGGAGTCCTTTCGGGGAGCGGTTTCCCAGCTCCTCGGCGTTTACAGTGATGTCATTGAAGCGGATTGTTTGACTGCTGCACGCAGAGAACTTTCGCGCGGAACATTCGATGTAGTCGTGCTCGATAAACATCTTCCAGACGGCGATGGAATCGAACTACTCGGAGAAATCAAAAGCGATTACCCGAACACAGCAGTCATTATGCTGACCTCTGATGCTGACATGGGCTCAATCAAACACTGTGTCTCACGAGGCGCAGATGATTACGTCATTAAAACCGACAATGTAGTTCCGGATCTCCTCGTTCGCCTTCCAATCGCAGTTTCAAAAGCTGCATCGACAAGAAGGCTTGCGAACCTTGAGCAGCTTGTAAAAGACACGTTCAAATACGAAATCGTCGGCAAGTCTCAATCGACGCTCGAACTTCGAGAGACCATTCAGAGTTTGAAGGGGAGCCAGTCTCACGTTCTCATTCTCGGTGAAAGCGGAACAGGCAAAGAGCTGATTGCTCGCAGGCTGAATTCTATCGAAGACAATAAAGACCGACCTTTTGTCGCTGTGAACTGCGGAGCATTCCCTGAGAACTTGATCGAGTCAGAACTCTTCGGACACAAGAAGGGTGCATTCACAGGAGCTGTAAGTGATCGAGCGGGTGTCTTCGAGCAAGCAAACGGCGGGGATCTCTTCTTAGACGAGATCGGCGAGCTGCCTCTGGTCGCTCAGTCGAGATTACTCCGCGCGATCCAAGAAGGCGAAGTCTGCCGTGTCGGGGATGACCGAGTTATCAAAGTCAGCTGCAGAATTATCGCGGCAACCCACAGAAGTTTGCCTCAAATGATTCGCGAAGGAAAATTCCGAGAAGATCTTTATCATCGCTTAAACGTGATTCGGATTTCAACGACACCATTGCGTAACCGAATGTCGGATCTCGGCGACCTTGCGAAGATGTTCACGCTCCAAGTTGGTGGACCGCAGTTCAAGATTCTGGACAAAGCAATCCACGCACTTAAGAGTTACGACTGGCCGGGTAACATTAGAGAACTCAGAAATACAATCGAGCGCGCGGTGATCTCTTGCAAGCGCCGTCGTTCAACAGAGATTTCGTTCGGCGATATATCGGTCAATCAGGTTAATGAGGATGTTGCACAACGGTCACGGAAGCTTGAGGCAAGTCTTCCAAGGGAGCCGTATGAGCTTTCACCGAATCACTACCTGGAGTTCCGTGAAACAATGGAGCGCGAATACATGAAAACCGCACTGGAACTTGCAAACGGAAGTGCCACTGAGTTGGCGGTTCGTCTCGGCCTCGCACGAAGCACGGTATTTAAGAAATTAAAGGATCTTGGTGTTGCCGACG
>CAJYOV010000018.1 GCA_913776405.1 Pseudobdellovibrionaceae bacterium | reverse complement strand
CAGAGATCAAAACAGTGAGGCCCGCCTCGCGCCAGGCTTTCACTTTTCCTAGCATCGAGTCGAGCTGCTCTGCGGGATTTGCGGCGGAAGGCCCGGTGAACTTCAGGTCTAAAACGGGATAAGGAATGTGCGAGGCTTGATCAACTTCCGTAAAAGGAGCGTCTTGAACTTCGATTTTTGAGAGTTCAATTGAGCGCGCAATCTTTTCTTCTGGAATTTGATCGAGAGAAACAAAGAGATCCTGCACGGCAGGGCGGATCGCGTGCTCAGTCGACTCTTTGAATTCTTTCTTAAGAGTTTCGATCAAGACATCGGCGTTTCGCGCAACTTCGATGGGGTTCACATACCAAGCGACGACTTGCGAACTAAAATGATCAAGCGGTGTCGCAAACGATTCGTAGAAATCGCCGACAAGAAAGTCTAAGCCAGGAAAGTTCTGACCTTGGCTCAAAGAGGACTGAATTGAATCGCGATCGATCTCATCGACCTCACGACCCTCGACATTTGTCCGGTACCGGGTGCTCGCGCGCATTCGATTTTCGTCGTCGTATAAGACTTCCCGCGGCGGAAGGACCGTGAACGAATCGGTCTGGCCCTCGGACCTTTGCGTCTCTGGGTCGAAAAAGCGAATCGATTCGACCGTGTCGCCGAAGAGTTCAATCCGAACCGGGCGTTCATGAGCCGGCGACCAGATATCGACAATGCCGCCGCGAATCGCAAAAGTGCCTTCATCTTCAACAACGGGTGCCGACTGATAGCCCAAGCGACCGAGTGCCTTCGAAAGATTCGAAGGTAGGTCTTCGTTTTTCATGAACGTCAGCGTGTGCGCTCTCAAAACTTTCGGCGGCAATGTTCGCTGCATCAAAGATTCGGGCGTCGCGATGAAAAGGCTGCCAGTTTTTGCGACAGTTAAATTTTTCCCGACAGTTACCGCAGAGTTAGCGGCGTAATGAAGCCAACGAATTCGCGCAGAAATTGAGCGTGCGTTCGGATAAAGCCCCGAATAAGGCGAAACGTCGAAGCCCGGAAGGATATAAGTGCCTTCCGTTTTACCGAAGAAACATAAGTGTTGTTCGAGTTCTTCTGCGTCTTTGAGAGTTGGAACGATGATCAGATTTGGAAGTCTCTGAAGCTCGATGCCTTGCGATTGTGTTAGCAAAAGTGCCAAGGCGAGGGTCGAATCGGTACCGACGACCTCAATTTCCGTTCGACCGAGAGAGATTGCGCGCTCAAGTGCTTTTTCGAATCTGAGAGAGAGCTGCTCTGCGGTCTTCATAAGACACACATACTGACACTCGTGCGGTGCATTAACCAACATCTTCCGACGATCGTGGTCGAGCTTTAACCGTACAGAATCTCTTGAATATCTTTTGAATCTTGTTGGCTCGTTTGTGGGCGGTTGGTACAAGTGAAACTGCATTGAGAATCATTCAGCGTATGAACTAGCTTTGCGTGTCACACGCGCGCTTTGCATCAGCTTTTGTCGGAGGACAGATGTCCAGCCTGCTCGCTCTCCTAATTTTCGTAGCGTTCCTCGCTGCGTTCGGCATTTTCATCATCGTCGGCACGAGTGCCCTCGGTCCGAAACCAGAAGTTTCAAAAGCGAAAGCGATGCCGTACGAGAGCGGTGTTGTAGGTACTGAGCAAAAAGACTCACGGATGTCGGTGAAGTTCTATCTCACCGCAATTCTCTTCATCCTCTTCGATATTGAAATCATCTTCATGTATCCGTGGGCGATCACGTTCATGGATTTCGTGAAGTCAGGTCAGGGCATGTACATGTTGGGCGGCATGGGCGTTTTCGTTCTGCTCTTCGTTGTCGGTTTGATTTGGGAAGTAAAATCCAAAGCACTGGATTGGAACTAAGAAATGGGTAAAGACGCTTTCGAGATCACGTTAAACATCGTAAAAATGATCCTCATCTTTTTGGTGATGGTTCAGCTCGTTCCGGTTCTTGTCTGGGCCGAACGCCGCGTCTCTGGTTTCATGCAAAACCGCTTTGGTCCAAACCGTATCGGCCCTCTGGGTTTGATGCAGCTTTTGGCCGACGCCGTAAAATTCTTGTTCAAAGAACCGTTCTTCCCAGCAAAAGGTGTCGCGGCGATGTATCACGCAGCACCGGTGATGGCGTTGATCCCAGGTGCGTTGGCGCTTGCGGCGATTCCGCTTTCATCTGCTGTGATCGTTGAGCCATTCCAATGGCTCGGTCGCGAATTCGGTCCGTACACGTTTCTTGCGCAAGGTTACGACTTTGGCGTCGGCATCGTGATGGTTCTCGGTATTTCATCACTCGGTGCGTACTCACTTTTGATGGCCGGTTGGGGCTCATCGAACAAGTACTCGCTTCTTGGTGCGGTTCGCGCATCAGCTCAGATGATCTCGTATGAGCTCGCACTCGGTCTATCGCTCGTTGGTATCTTGATGATCTACGGAACATTCTCGTTCCAAGAAATGATCAATCAACAGCTGGGTCAGGCGCTTCACTTCAATGCTCTCGGTAAAGAGGTCGTGATTTCTTGGCTTCCAAACTGGGGCATTTTCTATAACCCACTTGGCGCCTTGATCTTCTTCTGTGCGACGTTTGCTGAATCGAACCGTCTTCCGTTTGACCTTCCAGAGGCTGAGGGTGAATTGGTTGCCGGCTTCCACACAGAGTACGGCGGCTTCGCCCTTCTCATGTTCTACATCGGCGAATACGGCCACATGATGGTCGCAAGCGCGCTTGTGACTGTGTTCTATCTTGGTGGTTACACGATGCCGTTCTACGAAATCACGCCGGCTTACGTGCAGCAGGCTTGGTTCGGCGGCATGCATCCGAACTGGGCGAGCCTTCTCACGGGCGTCGTCTTCGCTCTCGTGATGCTCGTAAAAGTGATGCTCCTTCTCTGGGTCTTCATCTGGGTTCGTTGGACGCTTCCGCGCTTCCGCTACGATCACTTGATGGATCTCGGCTGGAAAACGATGCTTCCATGGGCGCTTTTCAACACGATTTTGACCGCGGCTTGGATCGCGTTTAGCTGGCGCTAAAGCGTAAAGGAATAAAGATGCTAACTTCGACTGACTTCCTCTTCTATGTCCTGGCCTTCATCAGCGTCTTCTTCGGCGCTGCTGTCGTGATCGCTAGAAACCCGATCTACTCGGCGATGTCTTTGGTCATCACAATGATCAGCGTCGCGTTCCTCTTCGGAGCACTCGATGCTTGGTTCTTGGCGGGTGTCCAATTGATCGTTTACGCAGGCGCGGTGACGGTTCTCTTCGTCATGGTCCTCATGCTTTTCGATCTCAAACACGAGATGAAAACGTTCTCGAAAGGCCTACTCGGTAACGGCGTAAAGCTCATCGCCTCGGGTGTGACTCTCGGTATGCTTCTCGTTTACATCTGGTCCACTTACGCAACTGAGCCGACGTTCAAGCCGCTTCCACCGGCAGCCACTTCAAGCATCAAAGCGACGAAGGATCTGGCGACATCGCTCTTTACTGACTACATCTTCGCCTTCGAAGCGATCGGAGCTTTGCTTCTGATCATCGCCGTCGGTGCAGTCACACTCTCTCGCATCACTGGAGGAACACACCATGCCGATTCTTGATGGCGCATTGAAGGTCGGTCTCGACCACTACCTTTACTTGTCAGCGGTTTTGTTCGTCCTCGGCATGATCGGCGTGATGATGCGCCGAAACGTCGTCGTCATCTTGATGTGTATCGAGTTGATGTTGAATGCCGTGAACATCTCGTTTGTTGCGTTCAGCCGTTACGCAGAAAACGTAAACGGCCAAGTCATGGTCTTCTTCGTTATGACAATCGCCGCAGCTGAAGCCGCAGTCGGCCTCGCTCTCGCGGTTACGGTCTTCAAGAAGTTCCGTGAAGTTAACATCCGTTTCTTCGAGCACTTGAAGGGTTAAGACATCATGAGCAACACCGTACTCTTCGCAATCCTTCTTCTTGCCCCCCTGATCGGCTTCTTGTTCAACGGCCTCCGTTGGAAGAGCCACAACGCATACCTCGCGGGCACCGTTGCAACAGTTGCTGCGGGCATCTCGTTTCTTTGTTCGGTGGTTTTGGTTTCAAAACTGTTCGGCGAAGGCGCGGTCCCTGCTGTCAGCGCGAAATTCTATGAGTGGATGGCTATCGGCGGCTTCAACGTCACGGCTGGCTTTGTCATCGACCACATCTCAGCGATCATGGTTCTGGTCGTAACGGGTGTCGGTACTTTGATCCACTTGTTCTCGATCGGCTACATGTCGCATGACGAACGCCCGTCGAAGTACTTCGCGTACTTGAACCTCTTCTTGTTCAACATGCTTCTTCTCATCCTCGGCGAGAACTTGCTTCTCATGTTCGTCGGCTGGGAAGGTGTGGGTCTCTGCTCGTACCTCTTGATCGGTTTCTGGTTCTCGGATTCTGAAAAAGCGGCAGCGGGCATGAAGGCGTTCATCACGAACCGGATTGGTGATGCGGGCTTCTTGCTCGGAATCTTCACGATCTTCTTCCTCTTCGGTACTGTGAACTTCCAAGAAATTATCGGCCGTGTTTCGGGCGTACCGGATCTCACTTGGACAGGGCCGGTCACGCTTGCGTGCTTGTTCCTCTTTATCGGGGCGACGGGTAAGTCAGCACAGATTCCGCTCTACGTTTGGCTTCCAGATGCGATGGCGGGTCCGACTCCGGTTTCGGCGCTCATCCACGCGGCGACGATGGTGACTGCTGGCGTCTACATGATCTGCCGTTTGAACCCGCTCTTCTTGATGGCGCCGAACGTGTTGAACGTGATCGCAATCATCGGTGCGGCGACTGCTGTCATGGCAGCCACCATCGGCCTCACGCAGTGGGATATTAAAAAGGTTCTCGCTTACTCGACGGTTTCGCAGCTCGGCTACATGTTCTTGGCGTGTGGTGTGGGTGCGTTCGGCGCGGCGATGTTCCACTTAATGACTCACGCTTTCTTTAAAGCTCTCATGTTCTTGGGTTCAGGTTCGGTCATCCACGCAATGGAAGGCGAGCAAGACATCCGCAAGATGGGCCACTTGAAAAAGTACCTTCCGATCACGCATGCAACCTTCTTTATCGGCTGGGTTGCGATCATCGGGATGCCGCCATTTGCCGGCTTCTTCTCAAAAGATGAAATCCTCTGGAAAGCGTTCACATCCCCTCACGGCCACATTCTCTTGTGGCTCGCAGGCGTTATCGGCGCAGTTTGCACAGCGTTCTACATGACTCGTCTGATGGCGCTCACGTTCTGGGGTAAGAGCCGCGTTCCTGAGTCGGTTCACCCACATGAATCACCGCCGAGCATGTCGATTCCGCTGATCATCCTCGCAGTTCTTTCTGTCGTCGGTGGTTGGATCGGCATTCCGCACGCTCTCGGTGCGATCCTTCCAGGTCATCCAGGCAACTGGCTTGAGCACTGGTTGCACGGCGTGATCCTCGAGCCAGCCGCTCACGGTGCTCACCCGTCTGCGACTCTTGAACTAGCGCTCATGGGAGTTTCGGTTTCGCTTGCAGCTCTCTCGGCGCTTCTCGCTTACAATTTCTACGTTACGAACCCAGAGCGTCCAGCTCAGTTCGTCTCGAAGATCCGTGGCCTCTACGAGCTTGTTTACAACAAGTACTTCGTCGACGAGTTCTACTTCGCCCGCATCATCAATCCATTGATCGACGCGAGCAAAGGCATGTGGGCTTACATCGACGTGAACTTCATCGATAAGACGACTTACGCCGTCTCCGATGTTGTTCGTGGCATGGGTTCAGCCGCGAAGTCTTTCCAAAACGGAAACCTCCAGCAGTACGCGATGTACATCGCACTGGGTGTAGCCGTAACGATGTTCTTGATCTTGAGGTAATCGAAAATGTTGCTATCGCTGATTACATTCTTACCGCTCGTTTTCGCGCTTCTGATCTGCTTGGTCCCCAAAGACTCGTGGATCCGTCCGGTCGCTCTCGTCCTCGCACTCGTCGAGTTCGCAGTCAGCCTTTACCTCTTTAAAGTGTTCGACCCGGCAGCTCCGGGCGTTCAACTCATCGAGAGAATGGCTTGGGTTCCAGAAGCAGGGATCACCTACTTCATGGCGATCGACGGCATCTCGTTCTGGCTCGTGCTCTTGACGACGCTTCTGACGCCGATTGCGATCTTAGGCAGCTGGACATCGATCGATAACCGCATCAAGGGCTTCCACGCTGCGGTCTTCGTCCTTCAAACGTCGATGATCGGCTCGTTTCTCGCGATGGACGCGATCCTCTTCTACGTGTTCTTCGAGCTTTCGCTCGTACCGATGTACTTCATGGTGGGTATCTGGGGCGGCACACGCCGCATTTACGCAACGATGAAGTTCTTCATCTATACGATGGCGGGCTCGCTGATGATGCTTCTTGCGATCATCTATCTGATGTTCACAGCACGCGACACGCTCGGCATGATGACGGCGTCACTTCTTGATCTCTACACGCTCAAGATTCCATTCGTAGCTGGCTCGTTCTTGAACCCGCAGACACTTCTCTTCTTCGCGTTCTCTCTCGCATTCGCGATAAAAGTTCCGATGTTCCCGGTTCACACCTGGTTGCCGGATGCCCACGTCGAAGCGCCGACGCCAGGCTCTGTGATCCTTGCAGGCGTTATGCTGAAGATGGGTTCTTACGGCTTCCTTCGTTTCGTTCTTCCGCTCTTCCCAGAAGCGGCTGAGTACTATGCGTGGGTCTTCCTCTTCCTCGGTGTCGTTGGAATTATCTACGGCGCTTTGGTTGCGATGATTCAGCCGGATATCAAGAAGCTCGTCGCTTACTCGTCCGTTTCCCACATGGGTTACGTGATGATCGGTCTCTTCGCGATGAACATGTACGGCGTAACAGGTAGCGTTTACCAGATGCTCAACCACGGTGTGAGCACAGGCGCACTCTTCCTTCTCGTCGGCATGATCTACGAGCGCACGCACTCTCGCGAAATCTCGAAGTACGGCGGTCTCGCGAAAGCGATGCCGATCTACACGATCCTCTTCATTATCGTAACGATGTCTTCGATCGCCGTTCCGATGACGAACGGTTTCATCGGGGAGTTCATGATCTTGATGGGCACATTCGAAGCGTCTCGTCCGTTCGCGATCGCAGCGGTTACAGGTGTTGTTTTGGGTGCGGTCTACATGCTGTGGATGGTGAAACGGGTGTTCTTCGGACCTGAAGGTGAACTTGTGAAAGACGAACATCACCCTCTTCATGATCTTTCAGTTCGAGAGCTCGTCGTGATGGCGCCTTTGATCGTTTTGATCTTCTGGATGGGTCTCTTCCCGAACCACTTCTTGAACTACTCGAAAGCATCGATCGCAAACTTCGTTGAGAACCGTGACAACTACCGCCTCGTTCTCGACGCGCCAGCGACAAGTGAAAAATCGGCAGCGACCTTCGACGTGAAGTCGGACTCGGTTGCGAAGGCAGGTCAATAATGAACCCGACAACTCCAATGGACTTCGTAACGTTAAAAGACATGCTCTCCATCGCGCCGATGGCGGTCATGTTCTTGATCTCGATGATTCCGCTTTTGATGAAGCCGCTTCTCGGCAATCGCGAGCTGAATCCAAAGACGGTTCTTCTTTATAATGTCGGCGCGGTGATTGTCGCGGCATTCATGACAACGACGATTTTCGGACCAAGCTTCGGTGGCAAGTCGACCGCATTCGCTAACGCGATCGTGATCGACGGCATCACAGTTTGGATGAGCTACCTTGTTTACCTGGTAACGGGTGTGCCGCTCATGCTTGCTTACGATCACGTAGCGACACGTGGCCGTCAGTTTACCGAGTTCGCGTTTCTGATGATGAGTTCGGCGATCGGCATGTTGATCTTGATCATGTCGAATGACTTGATCGTGACGTTCATCGGCATCGAGACGATGTCTCTTTGCTTGTATATCCTCGTCGCGATGTCGAAAGAACAAGTTCTCTCGAAAGAAGCTGCGTTTAAGTACTTCGTCTTGGGTTCGTTCGCCTCGGCGATCATGCTTTACGGTGTGGCTCTGCTTTACGGTACAGTCGGCACGACTTACTACCCAGACATCTGGGTCGGCGTCACAAAGATGATCACGACGAACCGCATGTTCTTAACAGGCATCGTTCTTGTCATCTTGGGCTTCGCGTTTAAGGTTTCAATCTTCCCGCTTCATGCTTGGACACCAGACGTTTACCAAGGTGCTTCAACGCCAGTGACAGCGTTCATGTCGACAGCGGTGAAGGCAGCGACGTTTGTCTCTTTCCTTCGCTTCATGAATTCGGAAGGCTACGCTCAGGCGCCGCAGCTCCTGACAGTCATGACGTGGCTTGCAGTGCTGACGATGACCATCGGTAACGTTGCGGCCATTATGCAAAGCAACTTCAAACGTGTCCTTGCGTACTCGTCAGTCTCGAACTCAGGTTACGCGATGGTAGGCCTGATCGCGGCCGGCTTCGGCGCGAACTACAACGGTGCCGCAACGAGCGTTCTCTTCTACCTCTTCAGCTACACGCTCATGACCCTTGGCTCATTCGGCCTCGTAGCCCTTTTCGAGAAGAACGAAAACACGTCGCTTGAAGTAACAGACCTTCGCGGCATGGGTCGCAAGTATCCATGGCTTGGCATGGCGTTGACAGTTCTTATGTTGTCACTTGCCGGTATCCCGCCAACTTTGGGCTTTTTCGGTAAGTTCTTCGTCTTCTCGGCAGCGATCGAGCAAGACATGTACTGGCTCGCGTTCTGGGGTGTGATCAACTCTGTGATCAGCGTTTACTTCTACCTCCGCCCAATCGTCGTCATGTACATGAGTGAAGACAAAGAAGCGGAAGTTCTGCCGATGCATATTCTCACGCGTGGTGCGGTTATTCTCGCAGCCGTTGCTGTCGTGGTTCTCGGTCTTCTCTCTTCACCGGTCTACGCTCTCGTGAAAAAGTCCGTCGTAAATCTTTTCTAATTAGATAAGACTCGACTCTCTAAAAGGCTCTGCTTCAACGGCAGGGCCTTTTTTCTTTCGAACTCACTCCCTTGTGTTAGTTCGCTCAACATGTTGGCGATCGGCCAACGTGCGTTGACACCTTCAAGCAGCGCTCGTCAAATAAGAGCACAAGATCAACGTAGTTCTAGGCTGGGGCAGTCGAGAGCGAGAAAGGAGCAGCATGGAAAATCAAAATTTGAGAGGCGAAAAGAGGGGTTTAGATTTGGGTTTCGTCGCTGCGAGCCTTCTCTCGACGCTCGCGTTACTCTCAGGCTGCAACGTGCAGGTGTCGATGAATTCGGCTCAAGCCGCGCCTGGCGAATTAGCTTCTGCGTCTCCAGTCCAAACGGCTGTTGGGGGTCTTGAAGAGCCATCGTCACAGATTCAGGGCCAGCTCATGCACTCGTACACGCACGACGCGATGGCTGACTTCATCATCTCTAATTCGGGCGTGCAACGCCGCGGCTTCTAATTCATTTGCGAGACACGAAGTCGGCGTGAGCGCGCTCTAGAGATCAATCTTGCGAAGCACCTGAAGTGCAGCTTTGAAGCCAATGTGTACGATTTTGCCTAAAATCTCAGGGTTGAGACTGAAGTGATCGACGAAAAACATCTCATGATCCTGTGGGCTCGGGTGGATGTAGATGTAGTCGACGCCGGGCTTGTGATTCACACGCTTTGAAACAATGTCGAGCAGCTTTTCGCGGTGTTCATCCGGCAAATTAGCTTGTTTGAAATAGCCGTCGATCGCGCTCATGATCGCCGAGATATTTTGCTGATGCTCGATGTGCTTTGCGATCTTCTGTTCGATCACCTGGTAGAGCGCTTGGTTGATGATCAACGGAATTCCGTAGTTGTGAAGCGAACCCATCTCAGGCGTGTAGTGATAAGGCTGAACGGAATAGCTTGAGATCACGAGGTCGGCTCCGGCGTCGGCCGCAATGTGAGTTGAGAGCGTTTCGCGAATTTCGCCATCGAAGAAGAAGATCTCTTTACCCTTTTCGTTTCGAATTCCGTAAGGCGCAAACACGGGCGGCAAAGACGCGCTTGCAGCCACCGCTTCGCTAATCGTCGCGAAGCCTGCGTACTTGATGTTCTTATCTTTTCGAGTCTCTGGGAAATTTCCGAAGATGACTTTTCGAGAGTGATTGAGCTGCGTGCCGACGATGAAGAGATCTACGCCAAGGCTCGCAAAGCTATTCTCTTTCACGACGTGAGTGCGCAGATACTTTTCGATCCCTTTGGTGGTGAAGAGACCGTTGATTTTAAAACCATTTTTAATGAGCGACTCTAAGCCGCCTGTCATGATTGAACGTCGGCGCAAGAAGTTCGGCACGACATCCATAAAGTTGCCGCCGTTAAGCGCGAACATATCTCGATACGACAGGGGCTTAAGACGTGCGTAGACTTTCTTCCGTTGGGTCAGGCGATTCAGATCGGAAGCGGCACCCCTTTCGAAGGCATCAATAATCGCTTCGATGCTGTAGCCGCTCGCCAAGAACGTCGAGATGACCGCGCCGGCCGAAGAGCCTACGTAAACTTTAAAGGTTAACTTATCGTCCGAATACTTCATGTGGACGTCTTCGGCGGAGCCGCCGGCAAACGAGAAGCCCTTTTCGCGCAGGGCTAAGCAGACGCCCAAGTGAAAGGCTGCGGCCTTGATACCGCCACCACTAAGAACTAGGGCAATTTTCTTTTTCTCGCTCAGACGCATCCTTCAATCTTTGCATAACCCATTAGAAATAAGAAGAAATTCGGAATTCAGCTAGCCGTGCAGCCGTCTACCGTTGGCCTTCAAACCCTCTGCTTAGGAAGAAGGCGAATGCCGGAGTCTGTTCACAACTTCCACCGAAGTTTTAAGGGTTTAGGAAAGAACCGTGGATATCCAATTTAAAGTTGAGTAGTCAGGCACCTGTGCTACAAATCCTTCCAGGAGCACTTATGACTGACTGGCTGATACTTACGGACTATGCGAGCAAATATAAGATCAGCGTCTCGACCCTTCGTCGGCGGATCAAAAACAACCAGATTCAGTTCCGCTTCGATAACGGGAAATATCTGATTTTGGATGAAGCTCCGTCTGAAGCGGTTGCCCCGCACCCGGGCGTGCCCACAGCGCGCATTCAAGCTGAGCCTCAAACGCAGTCTCAGGCTCACACGCCTTCGCTCGCTCACCAGATGGCACAAGCCGCTCCTGTTGAGAGCACGCCGCAAACGCTCGAAGCTGAAGGCAAGATCAAAGAGCTTGGCCAGGCTGAAGGCGAAGCGCCGCTTCTTTCGACAGCGACTCGCTTGTTGAATGAACTCAAACGCGCGTACACCAATATTCTTCAAGAAAAAGAAGAACAGATGATTCTTCTAAAAGAAGAAGTCGCCGATTTAAAAACGCTCGTTCGCGTGCTCGAAAGCGATAACGATCGCATGCGCGGAATTCTTCAAAAATGGGGCTCTGCTTAATCGGAAGACGAGATGCCGTTCACCGAGGTACTCTCGCTGAATAGAAAGGCTTTCATGGACTTTGCAAAGAACGAAATGCCGAAAGCCTCGTTTGCATCATATAGCGATGAGCTTAAACGCTTCGAGAAGGCTGCGCTTCAAGGTCGCCTCGATTTAGCGACCAGGATTGATGGAAAGAATCACGAGCGATTTGCGGCTTTGAACGAAGATTGCCGCTGGAAATTGATTTCGCGTTTGTCCCTGCTTAACGAGGTTCTCGACAACTCAGTACGAATCCTCGGGACACATCCCGGTCACTTCTATCTCCGTTCATCTCTGAAAAAATTCGGATGGAGCGTCCCTCCGGATGTCTATGAACTCATAGGCAAAGACGACACCATTGAAATTTACGGTACGGATTTTTCTCTGAAGACAGCGAACATCAGATTTTTGCAGGTCTGCTCCTACACGTTAGAAGAAATCCTGACGCACGAATTTTTTGAATTGTTTTCGAGGGACTCGAAGATTGCAGAGGGTTTGATGAAACACTGGCCGACGCTCGCTAGCGGAGAGGCCGAGATCATTACTGACCTCGGGCCTCCGCATCTCGTTCAGGAGACTTTTTCACAGAAACGGAAGCAATTCTGGGTAGAATCAAAAGTTCTCGCACGAGTCTCTGATCAAAGCGGGCGCGTAGTCGGTCCGTTGTATTCAGCGACTGTGAGCGTGCTGGAAAGCTAGCATCCCGGTCGATCAAGATGCTTTCTTGATACCGACCTTTCCCAGATCTCTTACGCCTTTCATCATTCGGTCGTACAACTCGCTACTTGCCAGAAGATTTTCTCTTACGAAGGCTTGGCGTGATGGCGATAAAGCGTCTAATGCTTTGAAGGCTTTCTCGATATGATCGGGATCTTCATCTGAGTGAGCTCGTAGGAACAGAGTTGATCTCTCGGTGTGATGCTCAAGGACCTTTGCGCGCGCCGGGCCTGCGCCTTTTGCCGATAATCCTTCTAAACAGAGCACGTACCCGAGGAAGCAAGCGGGATCGACGTGTTCTATAAGATAATACTGGCGCTGATAGAACGCGGCGGTTGCGATAAGTTCGTCAAACTGCTTGATCGAGTAGCCAAGAAATTGCATGTCCTTTTCGCACATAAACTCATGCCCACGCTCTTCTTGTGCGTGCACGAGGAAACGTCGATGAAGATCATAGTCGTCAAAACTGAAACGACTCGAGGCCAGGGTTAGAAGTTTCGTCGAGTGTCGAGTGTAGTAGTAGGTTTGAGCAAGAAAGCCTGCGTACATTGCAGGATCTTCCCATGGGAACGCCATCATCGATTTTGTCAGTTGCTCTACAGATTCTGCGTACACCTTTTTTAAATTAGACACAGTCATCTCCTAAGCTACGCGAGGTAGCGGGTTTATTTCAGGCTGGCGTTCTTGAGTTCGAGTGGTGATCTGATTTCGGTTTTCCCATAAGCTCTCGATTAAAAGTCGAGATGCTTCGTGGGGAGTGCTTCGAACATTCTCTCGACGACACGCGATCAGATCACATTCAAATCCTCGCTGTTGCGTCGAGGCTCGTACGCACTCGTAACCTATTTCATAAGCTAAGTGGGCAACACCAACATCTACGCGAGCGGGTGCAATCAGTGCATCGGCATCTGATTCAAGAAAGATCTTATGTGCTAAGCCAGCCATCACTCTTGCGAAAGAGGCTTGTGATTTATCTCTCTTAATAAAATCTTCTGCTACGGTGAAAAACTCGAGGGACATGACTTGAGGGAGCTTGCGCTCGTTTAGCCAATCGAGAAATTGCTGGTCATAGAATTTAAAATAGGAATGCGCGCGGCAAGCGAGACTGCTCGTGTGAAATCTTGAATGCGCCCACAACGCGATTGGCTCGTCTCCATTCAGTATCGTTCCGATCAAGCTCTGTCGGTAGAAGTCATCAAGTTTGAACGCCTGAGAAGCGCCGATATCGTCGTAGAGCTTTTGCCATCGCGCTCGCCAAAATTCAAAGCTTCGATTTTCGATTGCGATCGACTGCGATTCTTTTCCGTCAAATTGAGATGGAGTGAATAGGACTAGACGAAGATCCATGGCACTCGTTTCGGAGATCTTCAAAAAAACTAAATTCTCATTCAACTTTTTCTTGGATGAGATGGAATTGATTAAGAGCACTAAAGAAGGTTAAGCGCCCTTAAGATTTTGTCGTTTTAAAATCGATGCGTGTCGATTGAGGCTCTGCCTCGAGAGAACGTAAACGCAAAGAAGCCACCTTTACCGGGTGGCTTCTTTGATGGACCTGCTATCACAGATCCAATCTCTAATTTCTAATCTTCTAGCGCAGAGCCTTAAGCTGCAGCCGCAGGAGAGTCTTTCGATTTCTTACCTGACTTCGGTGCAGAACCCGTGCGCTTACCGCGACCCACTTTTTCTTCGAGAGCGAGGGCGAGAACTTCGTCCAAATGCTCTACGAAGATGAAGTTGATCTGCGACTTGAACTGCTCAGGAATATCAACAACGTCTTTTTTGTTCGCGAATGGAACGATGACCGTCTTGATTCCGAGGTTCAAAGCTGCGAGCGCCTTTTCTTTGATACCGCCGATCGGGAGAACGCGACCTTGGAGTGTCACTTCGCCTGTCATCGCGATGTCAGCGCGGACCGGAGTATCTGTCATCAAGCTGATCAACGCCGTTGCCATCGTGATACCTGCAGAAGGGCCATCTTTCGGGATACCGCCTGCTGGCATGTGGATGTGAACCGTGTGATTGTCGCACCAGTCTTCTGGGATACCGAAATCTTCTGCGTTAGCGCGAGCGTAGTTCATCGCTGCTGTCGCAGATTCTTTCATGACATCGCCCATTTGACCCGTAAGAACGAGGCCGCCCTTACCTTTCATCTTGAGAGTTTCGATGTAGAGCACTTCGCCACCGGCTTGTGTCCACGCGAGACCCGTCGAGATACCAACGCGATTCTCTTTCAATGCGTCTTCGCGGATGTACCGAGGTGCGCCGAGGAATTCTGAAACTTTCTCGCCCGTGATAACAACTTTTTCTTTGTTACCGAGGACTTTCAATTTCGCAACTTTGCGGCAAACCGAACCCACTTCACGCTCGAGATTACGAAGACCTGCTTCGCGAGTGTAGTGAGCGATGAGGTATTTCAAACCTTCATCAGTCCACTCCATCTCAGTCGGAAGAACACCATTTTGTTCCATCTGACGCTCGAGCAAGTGTTTCTTCGTGATTAGGAGCTTATCGTTCTCTGTGTAACCAGAGACGTGGATGAGTTCCATACGATCGCGGAGAGCGGCTGGGATATTTTCGATCACGTTCGCAGTTGCGATGAACAACGCGTTCGAGAGATCGAAGTCGACGTTCAAGTAGTTATCGCGGAACGATGAGTTCTGTTCTGGATCGAGAACTTCAAGCATTGCTGCCGAAGGATCGCCGCGGAAGTCAGAACCAAGCTTATCGATTTCGTCGAGTACGATAACTGGGTTGTTTGTTTTGATCTGTTTCAACGCCTGGATGATTTTACCTGGCATTGCACCTACGTACGTACGACGGTGACCGCGGATTTCCGCTTCGTCTTTCACGCCGCCGAGTGCGATACGGAAGTATTCACGACCCATCGCACGCGCGATCGACTTGCCGAGTGAAGTTTTACCTACACCTGGAGGGCCTGCGAAACAAAGGATCGGGCCACGCATGTCGTTTGGCTTCAGCTTACGAACCGCCAAGAACTCGAGGATACGGCCTTTCGCCTTTTCGAGATCGTGGTGATCTTCATCGAGAATCGCTTGAGCGCGAACGATGTCGAGATTGTCCGTTGTCGATTTGTTCCATGGAAGATCGACCATCCAATCGAGGTACGTGCGAACCATTGAAGCTTCTGATGCGTCTGGGTGCATGCGCTCAAGGCGAGCGAGTTGCTTCAAGGCTTCGTTCAAGACTGTCTCAGGCATACCTGAGTTCATGATCTTTTCGCGGACTTCGTCGAGCTCTTCTGTCTTCGAGTCCTGGCCTTCGCCAAGTTCGGACTTTATAGCGCGCATCTGCTCGCGGAGGAAGTATTCACGCTGAGACTTCGACATTTCGTCTTTTGCAGTCGTACGGATACGAGCTTGCATTTGAAGAACTTCGAGTTCGTTCGCGAGAATTTCGTTTACGAGTTTCAAACGCTCTTTCGAATCCGAAGTTTCGAGAACGCGTTGAGCGTCGCCAACTTTAAGACCCAAGTTCGATGCGATGAGATCAGCCAAGCGGCCTGGATCTGTGACGTCATCAAGGATCAAAAGAATATCTGGAGAGAGCATGCGACCGAGAGCGATGATCTTTTCGAGCTGCTCGCGGGCGTTACGAATCATTGCCTCGAACTCGAGCGGCTGTCCGGCCGTCTCTGGTTCAACAAGCTTTTCAACCGACACTTCGAAGTTCGGTGACGACTTTGCGTATTTCTTGATGCGGCCTTTGGCTTCACCCTGGATCAAGATTTTTACGCGACCGTCAGCAAGCTTACGCATACGCATGATGCGAGCGATTGTACCGACTTGGTAGATTGTCTCTTCAGTCGGGTTTTCTTCAGTGATGTCTTTTTGTGAAGCAAGGAAGATAAGGCGGTTTTTTGCCAATGCTTCTTCAACCGAACGAATCGAAGCCTCACGGCCAACGAAGAGCGGAAGAATCATGTACGGGAACACTACGATGTCACGGACAGGAAGCATCGGGAGTGTTTCAGGAAGTTCAGTTGATTTATCGTCAAAGGCCATGTGGTTCCTCTTGAGAAGGCTTAAGCATCCATTGCTCGTACTAACTCTTCGGTGTCGCCCTTGAATCTCTTTAAGAGCTGAAGCCCTAAAAATAGTCCTGATATCACGAATTTTTCCTAGGCGTTTTGATGGTTTCCGCACGTAGGCCGAGGCTCCTAGCCTGTCAAAACGTGAGGGTGTGCCCGCCTGGAGGCGACGTAGGCCCAGCTCTGGGCGTAGAGATTTCCGAGAAATGGCAAAGCGTAGAGCACTAGACGGAGTGTTGGTATGAGACTCCAACATCACCAAACTAGACCCGTTTTGGGGCTTTATGAAAATCACGGTCCCTGGCTTATCGGCTCTCCTGGCCCTTCTCCCGGCTTTCGCTGTTGCGCAGAACTCGACGTCCGTTCGTAAGATCTCGAACATGGAATTCAGAGTTCTTTCTCCAAATTTGAAAGCAACAAATGCGGAACTTCACGGTCTTGTTTTGGTTGAAGTGCTGGTTGGGTGCCGATGAATCGTGAAGAGTGCGAGCGCACCTACACGGGCCGTGCGCTTTACACGCAAGCGCAGACCGCATGGACTTCAACACACCTTGGAATTGATCTTCGCAGAAAACGAAAAAGCCGGGTTTAATCCCGGCTTTTTTATTGGGCTCTGCCATCACAGACCCATTTTCAAATTCTCGATTCTCGAGCGAGCGCGGGCTCGCTTACGCGTGAACGCGTTCTTTCGATTCTTGCTCTTCTTTGCAAGCGATGCAGAGATTTGCAACTGGACGTGCGATGAGGCGTTTCTTTTCGAGTTCCTCTTCGCACTGCTCGCAGAGACCAAACGTACCGTCGTCAATTTTGCCAAGAGCGTAGTCGATCTTTTGAAGAT
>CAJYOV010000017.1 GCA_913776405.1 Pseudobdellovibrionaceae bacterium | reverse complement strand
ATAGCTTCAAACGCCTCGCGGACCCGAAAAACGGTTCAGAAGGTTTCTGGATCTTCGATGGCAAGATCAAGGGCCTCAACGAGTGGGCTGCCGCAATGAAAGACGGCAAAGCCACTTACGACACGCCTGTCGAAGGTCTTTCGGCTCCTGACGCGAACACTCTCGTCATCAAGCTCATCAAGCCTTACTACCAACTTTACTACGTTCTCGCGATGCCATTTGCGGGCGCAGTTCCTAAAGAAGCGGTCGACAAATACGGCGAAGAATTCTTGAACAACCCCGTGGGCACCGGCCCCTTCATGTTGAAGAACTCGTCTGACTGGGTTCGCAACAACAAGATCACGCTTGTGAAAAACCCAACGTGGAGAGGCGAGCAATTCCCTTCTGAAGGCGAAGCTGGCGATAAAGAAAAAGGCCTCCTCGAAGACGCAGGCAAACCGCTTCCGTTCGCAGAAAAATTGGTCTTCACAGAACTCCTCGAGGACCCTCCTCGCTGGCAGAACTTCATGAAGGGCAACTTCGAGTACGTTGAAATCCCGAAAGACAATTTCGAGACGACCGTTCAAAAAACAGATCGCAAGAAGTTGATCCCGGAACTTACAGCTAAGGGCATGACTTTGGACGTCACGCCGAACCTCGATGTCACCTACATCGGTTTCAACATGAAAGATCCGATCTTGGGCAAAAACAAAGCTCTTCGTCACGCGATGGCGATGGCTCAAGACAACGCGACATTGATCGACAAGTTCTACAACGGTCGCGGCATCCTCGCTCAAGGCCCAATTCCCCCAGGAATTTCGAGCTACGACGCAAACTTCAAGAACCCATACGCTTACAACCTCGAGAAAGCGAAAGCAGAACTCGCGAAAGCCGGCTTCCCGGGAGGCAAGGGTCTTGCAGAGCTCACGTACGAGTCCCTTTCTGACTCCACTGCCCGTCAGCAATCTGAATTCCTGGTTCAGAACATGGCGGCTATTGGCATTAAGGTAAGAGTGAATCCGAACACGTGGCCGCAATTCCAAGAGAAGATCAAAACTGGCAAAGCTCAGTTCTTCGGTATCGCTTGGGGTGCAGACTACCCAGACGCGCAAAACTTCTTCCAACTCTTCTACTCGAAGAACGCAAGCCCAGGTCCTAACGACTCGGCGTTCTCGAATGCAGAGTTCGATAAACTTTATGAGCAAGCGTTGAATTTGCCACCGGGCGCAGCTCGTGACGCTCTCTACGTAAAAATGCGCGACATCGTCGTCGAAGAATCACCTTGGCTCTTCAACATCCACCGCGAGAGCTACAAAGTTCTTCAAGGCTGGTTGAAGAACTTCAAATGGAGCGACATCGGCAACGACTTCCCGAAGTACCTCCGTGTTGATCCGAAAAAACGCGCTGAATTGAAATCGAAGCTCTAAGAACTGTTCGTTAAAAAAGGAGTAGCCTGTGGCTGCTTACATCGTTCGCCGCATCCTTTACGTGATCCCGATTCTGTTCGGGATCACCGTTATCACGTTCATCCTCTTCAATATGTTGATGGGCGACCCGGCAACTCGTTTTGCCGGCAAGCACGCAACGAAAGAGCAAGTTGAAGTTGTTCGCGCGGAACTCGGCCTCGATAAGCCGCTGCCGATTCAATACATCAACTACGTGAAACAAATCGCGACGTTCGATTACGGTCGCAGCTGGTCTACGAAACAAAAAGTCAGCACGATGGTCGCGGACGGCTTCGGCCCTACACTCTGTGTGACCGTCGTGCCGTTCGTAGCCTCGATTATCTTCTGTGTGGGCTTAGCGCTTATCGCCGCTTACTATAGAGGGACCATCTTCGATAAAGGCATTGTCATTACGTGCTTGGGCCTCATGAGTATCAGCTCGGTCGTCTATGTCGTCGTTCTTCCGAACTGGCTCGCCTTCCAAGCGGGCCTCTTCCCCATCTCCGGCTGGGACCCAAGCTGGACGGATCGTTGGCAGTACTTGATCCTCCCATGGATCATCCTCTTCGTTCTCTCTTTAGGCCCGACGATTCTTTTCTACCGCTCTGTCATCATGGATGAAGCCTTCCAAGACTACGTTCGCACGGCACGCGCAAAAGGCGTTTCGAGCCAAGGTGTTTTCCTTCGCCATATCCTCAAAAATGCGATGATCCCGATCATCACGATGGTGGTTATTGAAATCCCGTTCCTCATTACGGGTTCGGTTCTGATCGAAAACTTCTTTGGTATCCCGGGTATCGGTGGTCTCGTTTTCAAAGCGCTAAATGAATCAGACTTCCCGGTCATTAAAGCGACGACGGTCATGATGTCGATCGCGTACATGGTCTTTAACTTGATCTCTGACGTTCTCTACAGCGTCGTCGATCCACGAATTAAACTGAGCTAAGGAGCAAACGATGGCCGCACAAGCTACACAGCCACAGACCTTCGCTGCTTCTGGCGCAGTTGAAAACAAATCGAAACCGATGCGGAACTCCCTCTGGTGGGACGCCTACCGCCGCCTGAAGAAAAACAAAGTGGCTGTCGTCAGCTTCTTTGTGATCTGCGTTTACGTCTTGATCGCTCTTGGCGCAGCGACAGGTCTTCTGTACCCGAACGTGGCGCTCGGCACTCCGGCTGATCAATACCTTCCGTATTCATGGTCTCACCCCTTCGGCACTGACGTCTTAGGTCGAGACGTTCTTGCTCGCGCCGTTCACGGCACAGCGACAGCGCTTTCAGTCGGCCTTGTTGCCTCGGGCATCTCGCTCGTGATCGGCCTCACACTCGGTGCGATCGCTGGTTTCTACGGCGGCAAAGTCGATTCAGCTGTCGTTTGGCTTTACACGACAATCGATTCGATCCCTTACATCCTTTTGATCCCGTCACTGACGTTCGTGTTAGGTCGCGGTTTGATCAACGTCTACATCGCCCTCGGCGTAACAAGCTGGGTGACGCTCGCACGTCTAATCCGCGGTGAGTTCTTGAAGCACAAAGATCGCGATTACGTTGCTGCTGCGAACGTCATGGGTGCAAGCGATGCGCGCAAGATCTTCCGTCACATCATGCCGAACGTAACTCACATCGCGTTTGTTCAATTCGGCCTTGGCTTCGTTTCGGCGATTAAGCTCGAAGTCATCTTGAGTTACCTAGGCGTAGGTGTCGATGTTTCGACGCCATCTTGGGGCATCATGATCGACGATGCGAAACTCGAACTTGCTCGCCCGTTCTGGGGTAACCTCATGGCTGCAACGATCTTCATGTTCGGGCTGATCCTGTCGTTCAACCTCTTTAACGACGCTCTTCGCGAATCCCTCGATCCGAAGCTCAAGAATAAATAAGGACTTAAACACTGTGAGCACTCTTCTCGAAGTTAAGAACTTAAAGACAGGTTTCAAAACCGACGACGGCGAATTCCTCGCGGTCGACGATGTCAGCTTCACGGTTGAAAAGGGTAAAACCCTCGGTATCGTCGGCGAATCGGGCTGCGGTAAGTCAGTCACGTCGCTCTCGATCATGCGCTTGATCCCGAACCCTCCTGGCCGCATCGTCGGCGGCGAGATCAAGTTCTACGGCTCGAACTCAAAAGGCGGCGTCGATCTGACGAAAGTCTCTGAAGATCAGATGCGCAAAATCCGCGGTAACGACATCGCGATGATCTTCCAAGAACCGATGACGTCACTGAACCCGGTCTTCACGATCGGCAACCAAATTGCTGAAGCGATCGAGCTTCACCAAAAAGGTCTCTCCAAAGTTCAGATCCGCGAGAAAACGATCGAAATGCTTCGCCTCGTCGGCATTCCAGAACCGGCGAAACGTGTCGATGAATACCCGCACCAGCTCTCAGGCGGTATGCGCCAGCGCGTGATGATCGCGATGGCTCTCAGCTGTAACCCAGAACTCTTAATCGCCGATGAACCGACGACGGCTCTCGACGTAACAATCCAAGCTCAGGTTCTCGATCTCGTTCGCAAACTTCAGCGCGAGATGGGTGCATCGATGATCCTCATCACGCACGACCTCGGCGTCGTTGCTGAAACGTGCGACCATGTTTGCGTCATGTACGCAGGCAAGGTGATTGAGTACGGCACGGTCGAAGACATCTTCTACCGCCCGCGCCACCAGTACACGAAGGGCCTCCTGAACTCGATCCCGCACTTTGAGACGGGGCACCGCAAAGAGCGTCTTGAAACGATTAAAGGTTTGGTACCGAGCATGTTCAACCTGCCAAAAGGTTGCCGCTTCAGTGACCGCTGCCCAGCCGTTCAAGACGATTGCCGCGCAAAACAACCAGAGCTCATCGACTTCGGCGGCATTCACAAGGCCGCATGTATTCACCCTCCAACAGTCGACATGACGCCAGCTGATGCTGTCGCAGCGACGACGTAAGGAGCGATAAATGGATCAAATGACAACGACGACGACAAAAACTGCGACTGGCGAAAGCAAGTTCGAGCCACAACCGGCAAAGACAGATTCGTTCATCCAGATTACGGATCTCACGAAACAGTTCCCGATTAAGGGCGGTCTTCTTTCGCGCACGGTTGCGAACGTAAACGCGGTTCAAGGCGTTTCGCTCGATATCAAAAAAGGTGAGACTCTCGGTCTTGTCGGCGAATCGGGTTGCGGTAAGTCGACTCTCGGTCGCTGCATTATCCGTTTGATTGAGCCGACTTCAGGCAAAATCGTGATCGACGGCGACGACGTCACACACAAAAAAGGTGAAGAGCTTCGCGCTCTCCGCCGCAAGATGCAGATCATCTTCCAAGACCCGTATGCGTCTTTGAACCCACGCATGACTGTCGGTTCGATCATTTCGGAGCCTCTTGAGATTCACAATCTCTTCGATTCGAAAAAAGATCGACTCGATCGCACGAAGCAATTGATTGAGCTTGTAGGTCTTCGCCCAGAGCATATCAATCGCTACCCACACGAATTCTCGGGCGGCCAACGTCAGCGTATCGGGATCGCGCGCGCCCTCGCGGTTGATCCAAGCTTCATCGTTTGTGATGAGCCCGTTTCAGCTCTCGACGTTTCGATTCAAGCTCAGGTCATCAACCTCTTGATGGACCTCCAACAACGTTTGGGTCTGACGTACCTCTTCATCGCGCACGATCTCAAAGTCGTCGAGCATATCTCGAACCGTGTTGCGGTGATGTACCTGGGTAAAGTCGTCGAGATCGCTGAAGCGGAAGAACTCTATCGCCACCCGTCGCACCCTTACACGCGTGCCTTGATGTCGGCGATTCCGGTTCCGGATCCTCGTAAGCGCGATCAGCGTATCATCCTCACGGGTGACGTGCCGTCGCCGATCAATCCGCCGTCTGGGTGCCACTTCCACCCACGCTGCCCGGACATGATCGAAGAGTGCAAGACAACATGCCCTTCGCTTCGCGAGACACGCCCAGCTCACCGAACGGCATGTATTCGCGCTTAGACGCGCGAATAGTTCATTAGCTTCGCGCTTAATTTTGCCCAAATCTTCGCCTTTTAATGGCGAAAGGCTCAAGCGACCAATCGGCCCTCCTTCCTAAAATGGACTCGGAGGGCTTTTTTATGTCCGACGATTTGAGACCGGATCCCATTCCAGAACGCAAGGTCAGAAAAGCTCTTCGAATTTTTGGGGTCGTGTTTTCCGTCTCGATGCTTCTTCTTGCCGTTGTCGTCGTCATCACGCTCTTGTCACTGCCTTCGACGTCCGATCTCCGCAAAAGATACTTCGCGGCACGGCTGAAACGACCTACGACGACAGTGCCGCCGATTCAGATGCAGGTTCGGTCTGGCGACGTAGTGCCTGAGACTTCGGGTTCAACACGCTCTGTGCGTGATACAACTGTGGCGCCGACACCGACTCCAGCACCTGAGCAACCAGCGCAGACAACGCTTGCCGAGTACGCGGTCGATCGATTTATCGAACGCGGTGATCGCAGTCTGCGTGTTTGCGAAAATTTGATGGCAGCGCCCACAGTTGCCTCGCCGGTCGATACCGGATCATTCGGTCGTGCTATTCAAGACCAAATCTCGACGAATCAAACGAATGCGTTTGCAGAAGCAGCGCTTGCACCGCTTGGCGCACTCCTTCAGTTACCCGCCGTCAGCGATGTCGCTCTCAATCTTCGCGATGCTCAAGATACCGGAGATCTTTCATTTATTCAGCAAGCTGGCTTCTACTCGGATGTCGCGTTCGCCGCCGCAGAGGTTTTTCGAAATAAACCGATGCTGGATGCCGTGTCTCAACATGCCTATCACTTAAGTGTGATGGCACGTCTTTCACGCTTAGCGCCAACGGTCGCCAATCAGTCTGACTTCGTAAACATGTGCTCGCAGATTGAAGCAGGCGCGCTTAACCCAGCGTCGACAACCGTTGAGTCCATTGACGAAGAGAAATCCCAGCTCCTCAACTTGATTGGCTCAATGGGCTTTTCACCTCAGCAAGTCGGCTACGACCCCGCACTCGATACACGGCTGAATATCGACATCACGCCCCGCGCGGTAACAGTTCTCTCACCATGGATGGACTCGATGTACCGAAGTGGTCTGCAACTCGCGATTCAGCCGCAGCAATAGGTCTGAGTCATCCGAGACTCGATTTCGACTATTTATTAAGTACAGCTTTGAATTCTCTGAATCGATTCGCTCTCGCCGGCACATTCGGGTTAGCGCCATTGGCCTTTGAAGCCATGACCTTCAAAACCGAGGCGCGATCTCGGCCATACGAAGCGCGTCTTCCTGCAGCGTTTTCTTTTTCATCAACATAGCGAACATAGTCGTTCACATCATAGCCGCTTCGATAGAGCGCGTTCAGCGCGATCTTGTCAGCAAAGAGAATCTCAGTCTTTGCGAGTGGAAGAGATGAAAGTTTCGCGATCACACCCATCCAAGTGTCGACGCCTTGAGAGGCGAGTTCCCGATCGACGCCTGTCTCGCAAAGTGAAAGCGCAATCTCCCGCGCGATCAAACCTGCAAGCGCGTCTTCCGATTCGATTGCACTGATCGCTGGTTTACTCAAGATAATCCACCCGCCTGGCAGTGAATAAATTGTTGGTGTCGTAGCCTCGACGAGTGCCACGCGAACTTCGTCGGCGTTCGTGGAGGCGGTTTGGCATTTCAACAAAGGAACGACTGCATTCGAAATGTATCGACCGACTTGGTTCACGTAAATGAGAGCCGAGTTATCTAAAACTAGTGGAGTGCGGCGAAAGACATCCTTCGCAATTTCACGGCCGAGGCCCGCCTGAGATTCAATCGTTTCACGCATTGGCGTTGATTGCGCAGGCTTTGGTGGCGAAGAGCAGCCAATCAAGCTCATTGCGATCGCACCACATAAGGTCTGAAAGAGGATGAATCGAGCGAGCATAGTCTCTCTCTCTCTGACTTACGGCGCTTTGGGCGCCGCTTTTTTAGT
>CAJYOV010000016.1 GCA_913776405.1 Pseudobdellovibrionaceae bacterium | reverse complement strand
CTGTCCGCGATCGCTACGAGCTTGCTAACGCTGACATTCGATCGACGGCTTTTCTTTTTGACCGCTACGGCCGTTGGGTCGCTGCTGTTTCTCCTGCTGAACAGCGTGAGGGTCGCACGTTCGATGCGACGACAGCGCCTCAGGTTCAAGACGTTTTACGCGTGATGGAGATGAAACCGCCGGCATCGGTGACGCGAACAGTCCTTCAGGCCCAATCCGCAGCTTGGCAAGAAAAGTGGACGACGGCGTTCATCACAGCAGCTCAACAGGCTGGTGGCTTACGCGTCATGAATTGCGCAGCCGAGCCCATGAAAGTTGAAGACGAAAAGTTCGCGGCTCAATTGAATCGCACACGACTCGTTCGCTGCTTGAATCTGTTGCCGATGACAGTCGCAAACGATTACGCGATGGGTGTCGAACTCGTCACGGGTGAAGTGAACTTGAATGAAGACGTTAAGTCTGTCGTTGGTGGCGACTCGAGCGATTCAGGTCTCTTCGCCAAAGCGTTCTTCGGTTCAAAGCGAGGTGTCGCATCGGTGAACGTCATGACCGTTCCTGAATGTGAAAAAGTTGAAGTGACCAACGGCAAACAGCGCAAAGTGCACGTGCGCTTCTGCACGTCGGCTCTCAAAAACACGCCGGGCCTCAACGATACGACCATCACAGTCGTATCAAGCGATACCGGTAACCGCGCGCAAGTCTCGTCACTGCACCTCAAAGGTTTCGACGTGAAAAATTCAAAGCGATTTATGGAATGGATGATTGAGTCGGAGGCAATTCGATGAGCAAACGTGAAACACCTCCTAGCCCGTTCAGCGAAGCTACTGTCGTCCAAACACGCACGCCTGCTCCGGCTCCCACTCCGGTGGAACACTCAAACGATTCAGGTGCCGGTGAAAAAACCGTCGTGCATGCGCGCTCGAACTTAAAAGCAACCTTCGACGAGCGCACAGTCGTACGCCCTTCTAACGGCTCTTTCCCTTCGGACATGCCGCCGGTTCCAAAAGCCGAAGCACCGAAAATACCAGATGTTCCGAAAGCGGCCGACGTCCCTAAAAAAGCGGAAGCACCAAAAGCAGAACCGGCTGTGGCCTCGTTCGCGGTCGGAACTGATTCGACAGGTGGCGCCGTGCAACTCAAAACGGCCGAGGCCGATGAACAGCCCGTTAAAAAATCGAAAAAAGAAAAAGCGCCGCGCGAACCGCGTAAGCCTCTCGATCAGCGAACGAAGCTCTTCATCGCTGGTGGCGCTGCGACTGCGATTCTCGCGGTGATCTTCATGATGAGCGGCGGTGACTCGACAGAGCCAACTCCTGCTCGTCAGCACGCAGCTGCGGAACACGCGCAAGGCGAAGAATCGATGGCGAGTCAGGAGCAATCACAAGGTGGCGCACCAAAGTTCCAACAGCTTCCTGGACCGCCCGCCTCGACCACGACCGATGTCCTAAATCGCTTCGACCGCGCGGCTCTCCGGGCGCAAGAACGAGCTGAGCAATACTCGAGGTCTGGTGGCGGCTTCTAGACTCGTGATGACCGCTACAATTGCCGAATGTTTGAACTGAAAGAGTTTAAAGACGAGGTTCTAAATGGGTTTTGATTACAACAAACATAAGGGCGGCCACGGCGGCGGCGACTCCATGTGGACGTCGTACTCCGACTTGTTCCTCGGTTTGTCGATCATCTTCTTGCTCCTCTATGTTTCAGCCAGCTTGAAACAGGGAACAGACGGCATTCAACAGCAGACTGACCTCAAAATGCTCTCGAAAGAGAACGAGGACCTGAAGAAGCAAATTCAGGCTTACGAGACTCTGAAGCAAGATTACATGGCGAAACAAGCCTCTGCTGAAGAGCAAGACAACTACAAAGAGTTGATGGACAAACTTTCCCTTCTTCAAGACGAAGCCAATCAGGAGAGACAAGATCTCTTGAAGCAAGCGTCTGAAAACCAGAAGAAAGAAAAAGCTCTTAACCAGTATCAGCAGATGATTCGCAACATCGTGAACTCGAACATGATCTCGAAAGCGCGGATCAAGACTCGTGACACGTTGATTGATACGAAAGAACAAGTCATCGACGAGAAGACTGGCGAGATCAAAGACCTTCAACAAGACGTGGCTCAAAAAGAGCGTGAGATTAAGCAAGGCGAACAGAAAGCCGCGACTCTTGAATCTCAACTCGATAAGCGCATGAAGCAACTTCGCGACTCTTACAAAGCGCAGAAGATTTCTGCGAAGAAATTCGCGCAACAAAAAGAAGCGCTTCAACAGGAGATGGAAGGCAAGATCGCAGCCGTTCGTGAGCAGACAGCTCGCAAGCAAGCTGAACTCGATGCGGCTGAACAACAGCTCCAGGCGACAAACGCAACTCTTAATCAGACTAAGGGTGCCCTCGCGCAAACTGAAGGTCAGTTGAATCAAGCTAAAGGTTCAATCGCGGCCCTCGGCCAAGAAAAAGAGAAACTTCAAGGCGACTTGAATGCGGCGGCTGGCAAACATGCAGCCGAGATGCAAGGCATCCGCGAAGGCTTTGCGAAACAGCAAGCAGCTGAAAAAGCAGCTTTCGACAAAGCTTTGGCAAACGAGAAACTCTCGGGCGATGCGAAAGCGGCGAAAGAGCGTGCGTTTGCCGCAGCGGCTGAAGGTAAAGCGAAAGCGCTTGAAGGCAAAATCGGCGATCTCGATAAGCAATTCCAAGCGACTAAGGGTGAACTCGCCCGCGCTCAAGAGAACTTGAACGCGAAGAAGAAGCTTGCGGATAGCATCGGTAAAGCGTTCGCTGCAAAAGGGATTAAAGCCGATGTCGACGGCAAAAACGGCGACGTTATGCTTTCGTTCGGTGACCAGTACTTCGATACGGGCCGCGCGGATCTGAAGCCGCAGATGAAAGACATCCTCCAAAAAGCGATTCCGTCGTATTCGGCGAGCTTGTTCGAGGACCCGAAGATTGCACAGAAGATTCAATCGGTTGAGATCGTCGGTTTCGCTTCCCCGACTTACAAGGGCAAGTTCATCAACCCGAAATCACTCGATCCCGCGGATCGTCAAGCGGTCAACTTCAACCTCGACCTCTCGTACAACCGCGCTCGTTCGATCTTCAACTATGTCTTCGATAAAAATAAAATGTCGTTCACGCACCAGAAGCAGCTTCTTCCACTCGTGAAAGTCACGGGCCGAAGCTTCCTCTCGAACGACGACACTCGCAACCCGGCCGCTGCCGGCTCTGCTGAAGAGTTCTGTCGCAAGAACGACTGTGCGAAACTTCAACGCGTTATCATTAAGTTTACTTTGAAGGACTAAGGGGAATTAACAATGGGTATCGAACAACTAGTTCACGGAGCTTTGGATACGATCGTCGTCGTCGGACGCACGGTTCACATGCCTCTTATGCTCGGCGTATTCGCAGCCGGCGCGACAATGCGCGTTCTCGTTTACCACACGGTAAAACGTCACGAATGGTTCGCTCGCGAGTTTGAAGACCGCGTGACGGAGTTCATGAACTCCGAACTCGACCACAAACGCCAAGACGTTTCGTTCTTCGTTGTAACGAAACGCCTCCTCGAAAAAACGTACTACGAAGTTTTCGAAAAGCGCGAAGTTAAGCGCGGCAAAGATCCAGATAAGATGATGACTGCGGGCGACCGCGTCTTCCTCATCAAAATGGGTTGCGCATGGCTCGTTCACGATATCCTGAAGCAGATCCGCTTCTTGAAATACGGAACTCAGCCACCGAAGCTCTTGAATATCACAAAGGCGACTCTCGCCAAGAACCCTGCGTTTAACCGCGTGTTCGGTTGGATTCCTGCGGTTTCGACGAACGATCTTTTGAACGTTCTTCCAGGTCTCCTGGTTATCGGCGGTATCTTCGGTACGTTCTTGGGCGTCATGAACGGCCTTCCGGAACTCGGCGGTATGGACTTGAGCCAGCCTGAGAAAACGAAGCAGATCATGGACCACTTCTTGGTCGATATCTCTTTGTCGATGGGTGCTTCGGTTACGGGTATCTTGTTGTCGGTCATGCTCACGGTGATCAACACGATCTTCTCGCCAGAGCGTTTGTTTGCAGACATCGTTGATCGTTTCGAGAACTCGCTCGATCTTCTTTGGAACTACTCGCATTCAAACGAAGTGCCGACAGGCCTCAAGCCGTTTGACGAAAACGAAGACCCAACGATTGCTCTCGCAACAGCGTCTTTGAATCAAGAGCTCGAGCGCACAAGAGCAAAGTCAGCGTAATTTTAGACTCTCACGGACGTAAGGATTAGGTTCGATGGCAACGATTTGGACTTGTTTGGTTCGAATTAAAACGGCTGAAGAAGATCGCACTCATTTAATTGAGAAGACTTCGTTTATGATCGGTCGTACGGAAGACGCCGATCTTCCACTTACGGAGGCATCCGTAAGCCGAAGCCATTTGAGCGTCGAGCTTCGCGGCCCGAGCATCTTCGTTACCGATATGAAATCCGGTAACGGCACGATGATCAATGGCCAGAAGATCGAACCAGGCATGCCGATCGTCGTTCACCCGAACGACGTCGTTAAAATCGGCCTGGCTCCTCACGAATTCCAAATTCTTTCTATTCCGAAGCCGTTTGAGATGCTCGATGCTGAAATGAAGCAGAAGAGCATGGCGTCTTCGATGCAGGACCTCGCCGTTCAGGCTGAGCGCCGCGCGAAAGAGCAATTCGAAAAAGAAAAAGCACGTGCGGCGATCGAAGCCGAAAAGATTTTGCTCGAAGCACGTAAAGAAGCTGAGTCGGTCAAAACTCGCGCACTGATGGATCTTCAGCAGAAGAAACAAGCGCTCGAAGTCGAAATCGCAAGCTTGCGCCAAGAAGCCGAACTAGCCGCTTCGACGGAACGTCTGAAGTATGCCAAAGACGCTGACCATTACATGATGGAAGCGCAGAAGAAGATCGCAAAAGACTACGAAGAAGCGAGCGAGTACGTCGAGACACAAACTCGCATGGCTCAGGAGAAAGCTTTTGCGCTTGTTCAAGACGCCGAGATGCGCGCGCGCAAAACACTTCAAGAGGCACAAGATGAGTCTTCGCGGATTCGCCTTGCCGCGACTGAAGAAGCTCGTCAGACGCACCAAGAAGCTCTCAAAAAGCACACAGCTACACTCTCGACGCTTCAAGAAAACTTCCAAAAAGAAATGGCCTCGAAGCGCCAAGAAATCATCGATACGGCACGCCAAGACGCCGAACGCGATCGCACACGCATTATGGCAGAAAAGGCTCAAGAGATTGAGACTTTGAAAGCCGAAGTGGTGACCGCCCGCGCAAAACTCGAAAGCGAAGTGGTCACGGTGAAAGCCGAGCTCACTCCCCTACAAGAAAAACGAGATTCGCTTGTGGCTGAGCTTAAAGAGCTCGACACGATTACAACTCAAGCTCGCAAAGAGCTTGAGCGTAATAACAAAGAAGTCGACAACGTTCGTAAGATGATCGCACGCATGGATCAGATCACGCTTGAGTCTGCGAAGGCCGAAAAAGACCTAGCCGCTCTTCAAAAGCGTCGGGATGATCAGCAGAAGAACATCGAGCGCGAGCTCGAAGATATGCGTTCAAAGTCGATCTTGGAATTCGAGAGCTCAAAGAAAGGTCAAGAAAACGACCTTGCGAAGAGCAAGCTGAAAGCCCTTGAAGAAGTTCAAAAACGAATTGCCGACGAAGAAAAACGCTACGAAGAGACACGCAAAATCCGCGTTGTCGAACTCTCACAGCGGATTTCCGCGAAGATTCTTCCATCGCTCAATCAGCTGATGGAAGATCCGAACATGGCTGGCGCACGTGTGAAAGCCGCGATCGAAGCCGCAACTCGTGAGTCGCTCTTAAACGAAGCGAGCACGTTCTCGGCGCCAATCGTTGACGAACTCGCACCGCCGGTGAAGTCAAAAGAGGACCGCCAAAAGCGGAACTACAAGATCGCCTTCGCCGTAGCGACTGCGGTCGTCGTTCTCTGCATGGTTTACGGAAACGAGATCTATAACCACTTCAAAGCTCAGTCAGCGACCTACGCTAACGAGAAAGTGGAAGAGCGTCGTATTGCGTCCGTGTTCCACCCGGAAAAATCACCGCTCTATGGCGATTCGTTCCACGACAATTACACGGACAACATCCTGTACATGAAGAAGTACTACGAAGTGAAATCTGACATTCTGAACCAACAGAAATGGCTTCTTCGCTTCAATAACGATCTCGACTTTGTTCGCACCCCGGCGCCAAAAGGCCTCGGTCTCAACGAAGACGCGATTATCGCGTACACTGCTCGCGAGAACTCGATGATCGAACGCTTAAGCAAGTTACGCGATAAGATCAACGCTTATAGCCCTGACCTCGAAGCCGCTAGCATTAAAGAGATGCGTGTAGCTGAGGCCGAAGACGTCGCCGAGATCGTGAAGATCTTAAAAGGCGAAGAGAACTACAAGCGCATCCGCGAAGAAGAAGAGAAGTTCGTAAAAGAACTTATCCGCTCGTCG
>CAJYOV010000015.1 GCA_913776405.1 Pseudobdellovibrionaceae bacterium | reverse complement strand
CTCCTCGTCGCTCTGATCGTCTCTGTTGCTCCTATCTCAAAAAGCTTCGGCGCAATCGGCAGCCAAAAATCTCAAGAGCTCGTCGAGAAGAAAAAGAAAAAGAAGAAAAAGAAGCACGCTCCAGCCGCACCAGCCGAGCCCGTCGAGCGCGCCTCAACCGACACCGACCTAAATTAAAAGTGAACGCCTTCGGGGATCCGCGAGGACTCGCGGGTTTTGGCGGAACAACTTCGGGGATCCGCGAGGACTCGCGGGTTTTGCCGGAACAACTTCTGGGATCCGCGAGGACTCGCGGGTTTTGCCGGAGGCAAAACAAACATAAACTGACGTTCCTGGGAGGGATATCTCAGGGTCCTTAGCGTCATTTGGGGCCTCGCAGATCACGTCAATCCTGCGGGGCCTTTTTTATTGGTGGATGTCGTGAATGGCTTGAAGGGCTTTTTCGCGATCAGCGGCGGCGACAACAACACTCAGGCTCATCGCACCGAAAAGCATTTTGTGAATCATCACGGATTTGCGCGAGAGATGCTGCGCGATTTGATCAGGAAGCGGCGATGCGAACGATCCTTGGCATGTTGCCGTGACCGTCGAAAGCTCAGTTTGATCCATGAGCAGCTCTTGTTTTTGAGCGGCAAGTTGGCCGATCGCGTTCAAAGTCTCGGTGGGCGCGGTGACAAGAAACGATGTGCCTTCGGGAGAGACTGTGCTGTCGAGAATTTGCGGCAGTGGCAGCGAGCCTTCTTTGAGAGCATTCGCAAAAATCTCGAACGCCTTTGACATGTTCGAGGCTGAAACTCGAATCCAACGAACTTCTTTATGTGAGTTCACCGAAAGAATTTGAGCTTGTTCGTACATGGGTGCTGTCCCGTCAATCAGAGTTTGTGCGCCGTCGTCGCCGTGCGCGAGCGTTACGACTAATGGTATTTGCAAAAGGGCCGCGAGCTCAACACTTCTGTAGTGAAGGACCTTCGCCCCCCAGAACGTCATATCGAGAAGTTGTTGGTAATGTAAATGCGGCAAGTGACGAGCGTCGCCCACCACATGCGGATCCGCCGAGTAAACACCGTCGACATCTTTTCGAATCTCGCACCGTTCAGCTTTGAAGCTTGCAGCCATAGCGACTGCCGACGTGTCAGAGCCGCCACGGCCCAGTGTCGTGACTTCTTTCGTGACAGGCGAAACGCCTTGAAAGCCCGCAAGCACAACGACGTGATTGCGATCGAGTTCCGCTGTCACTCGAGGTGATCTGACATCAACGATGCGAGCACTCGAATGCAATTCGTCCGTGAGAATGCCGGCTTGGCTACCGGTAAAGCTGATCGATGGCACGCCGCGATCGTTTAAGGCCATTGACATCAACGCCATGCTGATGCGTTCACCAGTTGTGAGCAGCATATCCAGTTCGCGTCGATTCGGTGAGTTTGAAACTTTATATGCGAGTTCAACAAGTTGGTCGGTGGTTTTACCCATCGCACTTACGACGATAAGAAGCTGATGACCTGCATCGTGTAATTTCTTGATTGAGTCAGCGACAGATTGAATTTGCTCGGGCTTGGCAAGGCTCGAGCCGCCGTATTTCTGAACGATCAGGCTTTGCTTTTGAACTGTGCGCGCGTTACTTGAGGTCATTCTGGGCCGACTCTCTAAAAGGTGCGGCTTGTTGTAACCGAACGAACTGGGAAACGACAAGTCCCGAGCCTTTCGGAATACGGATGTTGTGACCTTTGACATCGCGCGGGACAAAGCCGCGTGTCAGCTCAGGATTCAACTCTTGAATGTACTTGCCACTCACACCCAAGAAGGACGCAAGATTGATTAGATCTGTGCCGCCCGGAACCGTGAACATCTCGAATGAGAGGGGCGCTTGATATTCAAGGTCACGGAAGCCGTAAAGGGCTGGCGCTTTCGCAATCAGAGTTGCCGCGATAATCTTAGGGACATAGTCCGTAGTCTCACGAGGCAGCGCTCTTCGATTTGCAAGCGTCCAAAAGTCATTCGTGTTATGACGCTTCATGAGCTTGCGTACGCCGTTTTCACCCATGTTGTAGCTCGCTGCAACGAGGTACCAAGAGTTGAATTGAGAGTTGAGATCCTTCATGTAGGCGATCGCAGCTTGCGTGCTCTTTGCGAAGTCGCGGCGTTCGTCAATCCACCAGTCGACGGAGAGACCGTAGCGGCGGCCAGTCGACGAAATGAACTGCCACATGCCCATGGCGCCTGCATGAGAAACGGCGTCTGGCTTAAAGCCGCTTTCAATCATCGCGACATAAACGAGGTCTTGAGGGAGGCCCGCTCTCTGCAGTTCGGCTTCGACAACGGGAAGGTAGCGAGCTGATCGTTCAAGCCATGTGCGGAACGAGCGTCGGCCAGATGTTTGGAAATAATGGATCCAGCTGCTGACGCGTTCGTTGTACGTAACTGGAATATCGAAAATGAAAGGCGTCTCGTTCGCTGCCGAGAGTTCCATCTTCGACGACTCGAGCGAGCGAAGTGTCTTCAGGGCGACTGGCGGCTCAGAAGGCTCGGCCTTCGTAACAATCCCTTTCCCGGGCTCGTGCATAACGACCGCTGCGCCTTGAGAATTCGCGACAACTCTAGTCGTGGCTGGGCCAGCTGCGATGAGAGCTTTCAGTTTTTCGGCAGCATCATCGTGCACAGTCGATTCCGCTTTTTCAACGGCTCCTTTTGCAACGACAGCGGCCTTCGCCGCCGCCATTCCATTCTGCGAAAGAAGGCTATCGAGAACGCCGCCTTTGAGTTGCGCGAGACGCTCTGAGCTTTGCTGAGGTTTTGACTCTGCCATCTTCAGTTCGAGTTCGATCTGCGCAAGCCGCGCCATCGTAATCGGACCTTTCAGCGGCTCGGTCGCGAAATCTCGAATTTGATTTTCGTCGGAATTCAGATGAATAAGTTCATCCTGGATTTCGGCACGAACGATGGGATCGCGCAGTTTCGTTTTACGAACGACTCTCCGATTTGAAGTCGGCTTTTTCTTTTGAGCCTCATGTGAGAGAGGTTGCGACGCGCAGCTTGTGAGCGCGCACGCACTGAGACCCAGAGCGAATGCTTGGAGGGAGAACCGTTTGAACTGCATTCATTCATCTTAATGATGTGCTTGAACGTCGCCTAGGCAGCTTGCAGTGATCGCGACTGAGGTCTTGACCAGGAGTGATTCGCTTCGATGGGTCTAGTGCGAGTGCGCGTCATTGTCTCGTGACACGACTGTCAGAGAGTTGACGCTCTCGCCTCGACGTTTTCTCGACAAAACAAATAGAACGCGATTGGGCCACTCGAGTGTGCATCAAAGCGTGTGGCACTCGGTTTGCTCATCAAATTGCTGAAGGCCAGTTTCGAATTTTCGTTTCTGCTTTTGACTCGACCAAGGAGCGGTATGAGCAAAGGGATTTACACAGCGGTAAGTGGAGCTATTGCGCAGTCGCAAAAGCTCGACACGATCGCCAACAACTTGGCCAACGTAAACACGCCGGGATTCAAGCGTGATCAACAAGTCTTCTCGGAATATCTGACAGCCGTTGAGAAAGAGCCGAGCGCGACCAACGTCCCGCGTGTGACGGCTTCGATCGAGTCGTTCTACGACATGCAAGGCAATGATAAGTCTTATGTCGACAGCGCAGGCACTTACACCGACTTCACTCAAGGTTCATTGCGCGTCACGGGCAATAATCTCGATATCGCGCTCGAAGGCGATGGGCTCTTGGAAGTCGCGACGAACGAAGGTGTACGCTATACGCGTGCCGGAAACCTCTCCATCGACTCTGAAGGTCGACTTGTGACCAAACAAGGATTCCCGGTTTTGAAAGACGGCGGCGTCGGTGCGCCAAGCGCAGGCCGCGAAATTAGAATCGGAACCGGGGAAGGCGCCGGCGCGCTCTCAATCGGATCGGGTGGTGAGGTCGTTCAAGGTGGCAACAACCTTGGCAAATTGTCGATCATGAAGTTCGGCAATAAGGACGCTCTACGCAAAGTTGGCCACAACATGTATTCGGTCAAAGAAAACCAAGACGCGCAAATGGCTACCGCCACGGAAACGAAAGTCAGCCAAGGCATGCTCGAAGGGTCGAACGTGAATATTGTCCGTGAAATGACGGAAATGATCGCGGCGACTCGTGTCTTCGAGAGTACGCAAAAAGCAATTCAAGCGTACGACTCGATGAACGGCAAAGCCGTCAATGAAGTTCCAAAACTGAAGTAACTAAAGATAGAGGGTTCGGATGATTAAATCACTGACGACTGCGGCAACCGGCATGCAAGCTCAGCAACAGAATATGGACACGATTGCCAATAACTTGGCGAACGTTTCTACCAACGGCTTCAAGCGTTCGCGCGCGGAGTTTGCGGCCCTTCTTTATCAAACTCAAAAAGAACCGGGCGCTGCAAGCGGTTTGAATTCTGTTTCGCCGACCGGCGTGCAGACGGGGCTCGGTGTTCGGACCGCGTCCGTTCAAAAAGATTTCGAGGTCGGTAACGCGAAAGTGACGAACAATCCGCTCGATATGATGATCGAGGGTTCGGGCTTCTTCCAAGTTCAGCTTCAAGACGGCCAAATTGGCTACACGCGTGACGGCGCCTTCAAAAAGGATCCGGCAGGGGTAATCGTCGACAAAAACGGCAACCCTCTTTCGCCGCAGATTACGGTTCCGCAAAACGCGACGGCGATCGACGTTTCATCGACGGGTCAGATTTCGGTTCTTGTCGGAAACTCTCGTGAGCCACAAAACATTGGCCAGATCCAACTTGTGAACTTCATCAACCCGGCAGGCTTGAAAGCCCAAGGCAAAAACGTCTTTGTGCCGACGGGTGCAAGTGGTCTCCCGCAGCAGGGAACGCCGGGTCAGCCAAGCTTCGGTCAGATTGCGGGTCAGCAGCTCGAAGGCTCGAACGTGAACATCGTTGATGAAATGGTCAACATGATCACCGCACAGCGTTCTTACGAGACCAATTCAAAGGTAATTCAAGCGTCAGATCAGATGCTTCAGTACATGAACCAGTTACGTTAATTAGGGCGAGCTCGTGATTAAAGCTTTCAACTTCTCATTCAATCTCTTCACGGTCGCGATTGCGACCCTGTCGTTCGCGCCTGGCGCTCGAGCTGAAACGCGCGTTTCGATTCGCCCTGCAGTCGAGATTGAAGGTTCGCAGCCGGAGATTTTTCTGAGCGACCTCGTGGTCGCAAATGGTCTTTCGCGCACGGCGATTGAGAAGTTTAGAACCGTTCGTCTAAGCGACGCGCCGAAGGCCGGTGAAACTCGCAGCTTTACGCGCGACGCTCTCGAAGACGCTCTCCATCCTGAACTCGACACCATCTCGTCGGAGACCGGTGAAACGTTTCAGCTGAAGCTTCCGTCGCGGGTCACGGTCACTAAAAAGAAATTCCGCCTCGGTAAAGAGGAGATCCAAGCCGAGCTTCTCAAGCAATTTAAATCTCAGTGCGCCGAGTGCGAGATTCAAATCTCGAACCTAAGTGTCCCAGTCATCGGGACAAACTTCGCACCCGATACGCAGTGGGCCATTCGCTCGCGGCCCGATCTGCCTAAAGGCAGCTTCTCGATTCCGATCGAAGTCACGCAAGGGTCGAAGCCAACTCAGACGTATTGGCTCACGGGCCAAGTTACGATTCGTAAAAACGTTTCAGTCGCCGCTCGCGAAATTGCGATCGGCGAGCGTATCCAATCTCAGGATCTTGTCCAGCAAATGAAGGACGTCACATTCGCAACTGACGTTCCGGTTTCGGAAGCAGATTTGAATGCAGGCGTCGCCGCTCGCCAAATCGCGGCTGGTCAGATCGTCTTCCGCTCTTCAATTCGCAAGGAGCTTGCGATTCGTAGCGGGGATTCAGTGAAGGTCTCGGCTGGGTCGGCGAACTGGCAAATTACGATGGACGGCGTTTCGCAATCGTCAGGCTACGTCGGCGACATTGTTCGCGTGAGAATACCTAGCACTCAGAAACTAGTCTCGGGCCTTCTAAAAGAAAAAGGCGTGGTGGAGGTCCAGTGATGACAATGAAATCAACCGCGCGCTTTGTTTTCGCAGCTCTTTTGCTTTTGTCAGTTGGCGGCTCGCTCTCGGGCTGCGCCTCGATGATGAAAGCATGGCGTTCGATGATCGGCGCTCAAGATGAAGACCCGTTGAATGAAGTGCGAAGCCCGCGATTCTCTGAAAACGAGAACATGAAGGTGAAAAGCGATAAGCAGTATCGCCGCATGAATCGCCAGCGCTTCGAGGATGAAGCGGATCTCAAAGAAGACGCAGGTTCTCTCTGGGTCATGGAAGGTCAAGGTGCTTATCTCTTTGCGCAGAACCAAATGCGCATGGTGGGCGATCTGCTCAATGTGAAGATCGAAGGCAACCCACGCACGCAACTCGTGACGAAAGTAAAAG
>CAJYOV010000014.1 GCA_913776405.1 Pseudobdellovibrionaceae bacterium | reverse complement strand
GTGAAACCTTGAACCTGCTTGGATTCAAACGCGAGAGGGACGAAGTTGATCTTCTGACTCGGTATCGGTTCCCAGCTGCTCATCGTTTCGTCTTTGAAGAGCACTAATAGCGTTCGGCCATCGCTCTCGTTTGGCGTGTAGGATCCGGAACCGCTGTTACAAGTAGAAGGGTTTAGATTGAATGACCCGCGGTTCGCAAAGACGCGATCTAGAGTCAACGCGGTAGAATCTATTCTCGAACCCGAACCGTCGTTAATCGTGAGCGAAAAGTTTCCCTTAGAATTTCGCATATCAAGGGCTTGTGCTTCTTCATACATAAGACAGCTAGCGCCGTTCGGCGTGCGGATTTGCATCCTGAATTGCACGTTTGCGCCCTCAAGCGCTTCCCCGTTCGGCTTTAGAATTCGGCCTTGATAGGTAACTCCTGAGTTAGATGCGAACGTCGCTTGGCCAATCGCGACCACTGTCAGCGTTATGAGGCAAGACGAAAAAATGAAGCCGCGACCTAAGATAGTAGCCATAGCTACATTTCGGACCCCCACCACGAAAGGTTAAGATCAGGTTAGCGATGGCCGAAGCTTGACGAACACTCTTCTCGAAGCAAATCCAGGTACTAGCCTGTAAATTTCTTTAAAACGTTACCGCGAAATTTATGGCGCCTTCAGGGCTGAAGACGATGCTTCTCGCGTGCTGTTCTCGACTTCAAAGCTTTAACGTATTCGTCTCAATACCGGAAAGAAACATCGGCTGCAGCCTGGCCCGTGGAAAGAATCTGCTTAGCAATCTCTTCGTTGCGGATTTTAAAGTTCAGATCACCGCCAATGTAAGCGGTCAGCTGACGAACAGCGACGGAATCAGAAGAACCAGGAAAACGCTGATGAAGAGCTTCATGGATGATCACGAGAGCCTGCTGTCTAGGAGACAGAGCCTCCCAAAGTGGGCGGTTGATCAATACGTCCATCGTGCCAGGTAAGTTTTTACGGCTCATCGCAAGCTGCACGATTTTGCAATCTTCGGGAATTTCGACACGAGCAAACCCGCGGTCGAACGTAGAAAAGTGTGTTCCATATTGGAGACTTCGAGAAGCTACGAGAGCGTCGCTGAAGACCACTTGCAAAACCTCAGCGATAGGCAGACCAACGAACGAAGCACGGAAATTCTCGATCTCGGCTTGCGCGTACAGGCCCGAAGCATCGGACCAACCGCTCACCGGGTACAGTCGTTTCGCTTCGTAGATATCGAGGAGCTCGATCGAAGTCTGACTTTGAGTCTTGCAGACTACGCCCTCTCCCCCATTTCCAACCGTTATTCCACCACCGCCTGCAAAGGACAGAGTTGCTTTCATACCGACAACGAAGCTAACAATTAAAGTAGTACCAACGAATTTTAATACTGATGCAGTCACGTTTTGCCCCCAACACGCTCTGTTTAGAACCACTTAGCTCATCTCTTCAGCGCGGGCAATCGAGTCCGGCAAAGTAACAATTCGCATGTTCGGCGAGATTCGGCTAAATCACTGAGATTGCGAGCGATAAGATGAAATGATAAGCGTTCGGGCATGTCAGTTCCAGATTACCAAAATTTCAACGAGTATCTGAGAGTGCAGTTCGATCTGAAAACGGAAACGAACCCTCTCTATTCTCTGAGAGCGTTCGCACGCGATCTTCAAATCAGCCCGTCGCGGTTGAGCGAGATCATGCAGGGTCAACCGATCTCGGTCGCGAATGCGAACAAAGTCTGCGATTATTTTGAAGTGCAAGGCAGAGATAGAAAATTTCTTATTGATCTCGCGGCGCGAGATGCCTCGCGAAGTCATTTGACCCGGACAAACGCAGCGAAACGACTCGATGACTCAAGTTCCCGTAGGCGCTATGCCAAGCTTACGCCGAGCGCGGAATATCTCGAGCGTTGGCATGCGGGGCCAGTTGCTGAGCACCTAACCAAGTTCAACCCAACTCCGATTGACGATATCGCGACCCTCCTTGACCTCCCGGTTGCCACAATCAAGCAATGTATGGAGGCTTTAGATCAAATCGGACTTATAAAAAAAGATGTAACTGGCAAATATCAGAAGCAATCTGACTTCGTCCTTTTCGGGGCAGATGAAAAACCAGAAAAACTCATCCAAGATTATCATCGCCGTACGTTGAAGCTAGCCTCTGACGCCATTCAAAGACAGGACGTAACGAAACGCTCGTGCGTGACATCCGTTCTCTCAATTGACTCCGCCGACATGAAGGCAGCGCAAGAGGAGATCGAGAACTTCAATGCTAAGTTCCTCGATCGATTTGGATCTAAGCCGTCCGCAGATCGCGTTTACTTTCTTGCTGTGCAATTCTTCGATTCTAAACGCTCGTCGGAAGATTCGACGTCATTTTGAAAGCTCGTCTTCCGTGCGAAGCCTCGAAAAACTGTCGATAATTTGACTAGCTTGCCGATCACAATTCTAACGAATGTATTGAATGGTCGGTGAGTTTCGGCTGAGACGCCAAACGCTCAAGTCCACCTTTATTTCGCGGGCACTGATCCGAGAAGCTAGACATGAGATCAAACCCGATTCGCTTAATCACAGCGTTCACTACCCTGTCAGCTATTACCTTGTCAGGCCAGGCCTGCTCGCCAAACTTCATGGTGGAATCGGCGGTATTATCGCTCGGATCGATAGGCGATCTTAAAGCCACACAAGTTAGACGACTGTCGAATACGGAGTACAAAAACTCTCTTTTTGATTCCGTCCTTTTTCAACTTCAACGGCGAGACTCAAACGCTTCAATTTCGTTCCTGCAAAATTCGCCATCCGTGAAAGGTGCTATCGCGTCAATCCCGGTCGACACACCTTCTCGGAAAATGGCTACAGATCAAACTTCAATCGGAATTTCGAGTGGACGCTTCACAGCCTATATCGACACGGCTTTCGCAGTCGCAAGCGCGATAGCTGGCGATACATCAAACTTTAATAACTTTTTTGGAACTTGTGCGGTGAGCGTGAGCGATGTCTCGAATGATCTATGCGTCGAGAACTTCATCAAGGAATTCGCGACACTCGCGTTTCGCACCCCCCCTTCGACTGATGAAGTCGCAGAGCTAAAACGTGCGGCTCCAAATTGGACGTCGATTGCAGGGAGGATTCTGGTCCATCCGCGCTTTCTGACTCATTTTGAGAGAGATGGCGTGTTAGTCGCTAGCGGCACCGCTCACTTACTCACGGACTACGAACTCGAAGCTAGGCTCACTTCAGTTCTCTGGAAAAGTTCTCCCGATTTGGTCGGTTTGGCCGTGGCAAAAACGGGCGCTCTTCGCACACCTCAAGGTTTGAAAAACGAGATCGCCCGGTTGCTGGCCTCACCGAAAGCTCGAGAGGCCTTGTGGCTTTTCTACCAGCAGTATTTCGCAGTTTCGCGCCTACCGAGCTCGGGAACATATAGTACAGGTCAAGCTTACGATGCAAACACCTCGCCTTTCAACGCTGCCCAGCTGAATCTCGCTTTCAAAGAAGCAGTCATTGAAGATGGTAGACAATTCCTGGATTACCTCACCTGGTCGGCGAACGCGAAACTTGAGGACATCTTCAGAAGCCCTTTGATCTTCACCACGAATTCTCTTGTCGCTCAAGTTTATGGGGTAAGTCCCCGCGCCAGTTCAAGCGCAGCTCCAATCACTGACGTGACTGGCAACTACCGCGGAATCCTTTCAAGGCCGATAATCACGCAGCAAAAGCCGTCAGTTAATGGTGAAACAAATCATATTCTGCGCGGCACATTTATCCTTGAAAACATGGCGGGTCTAACACTCGGCCTTCCGGCTGCGTTCACGGATCAACAGCAGGCAGCTGTCGTTGTTCCGCCGACGGCCGGAACCAGAACGCAAGTGACGATGAAAACCGAGGTGTCGAGCTGTATCGGCTGCCACACGTCGATCAATGCGGCCGGTTTTAGTCTTGCTAACTATGATTCGCTTGGCCGCTTCGTTACGGTCGAAAAGCGATATCGTATGAGTGGTAATTCCGTCGTGAATTTTGCGACGAATCCAATTTCAGCTTCGACATCGATCAGAATGAATGGAGTGTCATATCCAATCTCAGGGGTTGAGACGCTTACGACCGCGCTTTTTTCGAGTGGCGCAGTCTACAAAGGATTTGCGAAATATTACTTTGAGTTTTCGATGGGTCGTCCGCCAAAGGGCGCT
>CAJYOV010000013.1 GCA_913776405.1 Pseudobdellovibrionaceae bacterium | reverse complement strand
TACAGTTGTCACGGGTGCCGGCGACGTTCTCGAAACAGGCGGTGGTCTGGTTAAGAACGCGACGGGTTTCGATCTTCGCCATCTCATGATCGGCTCCGAAGGTACGCTTGGCTTCGTGACCGAAGCGACGATTCGTCTCACTTCACAGCCGAAACCACTGAGCGTTTTGATGCTCGCTGTCCCGACTCTCGATGCCATCATGAAAGTCTTCTCAGAGTTCCGAAATCGTTTACCACTGACCGCGTTTGAATATTTCTCTGACATCGCGATGAAAACGGTGGCCGATCACGCTCATTTAACGAGTCCGCTCTCGAGCACTTCGCCTCATTACTTAGTCATCGAGATTGAGAACACCGATGCAAGTATCGAAGGCGAGATTCTTCAGACGTTTGAAAAATGCGTGGAGGAAGGCTGGGCGACAGATGGCGCGATCGCGCAGTCCGAAGCTCAGGCTCGCGAATTCTGGCGCTTCCGCGAAGACATTTCAGAAGCAACAGCGCCGCAGTCCCCTTACAAAAATGACGTTTCCGTGCGCATTGCCGACGTGCCCGAGTTTCTCGAGCGCACGGACGCGGTTCTCAAAAAGAACTATCCGGACTTCACTGTCGTTTGGTTCGGTCACATCGGCGACGGCAACATGCACATCAACATCTTGAAGCCCGCCGCTTTACCGCGCGAGAAGTTCCTCGAAAAATGCGCACACGCGAACGAACTTCTTTTCGATGTGATCAAAGATTTGGGCGGGTCCATCTCGGCTGAGCATGGCGTCGGACTTGTCAAAAAGCCGTACCTCACTGTCACTCGAAGCCCAGAAGAAATCGCGCTCATGAAGGGCATCAAATCTGTCTTCGACCCAGATCAAATCATGAACCCAGGAAAGGTTTTCGACCGATGAGCGACACGACTGACAATCCTGCATTGGCCGAACGCGCTTTTCTCCACGACATTGCGACACCGACAGCGGTCGCTCTCGGCATGGTCGACCTCATTTTGGATGATGCCCAAGATGGAACGGTTACGCTCGAAGACGGTGTTAAGAAGCGGCTCGAGAAAGCTCAAACCGCGCTTCTAAAACTCCAAGAAATGATGTCGTCACGCCGCTCGGTTTTGATCGCGGCGTCCGACAAGAAGTAATCTCGACTTAGAATAACAGGCGGGTTTTGATTGACGTCTCGAGCTGCGCGATTCGCGCAGCAACCGCCTGCGCTTCACCTTTTGCCATGTCCATGACAAGATAACCGATTTGCTGATCAGTCGAGAGAAACTGAGCTTCGATGTTTGCACCGACTGCAGACACGATCCCGTTAATTTCTGAAAGAACGCCCGGCACGTTTTTGTGAACGTTGACGATCCGGTGCGAGTTCTTGTGTAGAACCGGCAAGTCGACGTTTGGAAAGTTCACAGCGCCTCGTGTGCTCCCCGTTCTTAAGAAGTTAAGAAAGCTTTGTGCGACTTCGACACCGATCGCTTCTTGAGCTTCGAGCGTGCTTCCGCCGATATGCGGTGTGAGAATCACATTCTTCAAACCCTGAAGTTCCGACTGAAATTTTTCTTTATTGCTTGCCGGCTCATAGGGGAAGACATCGATCGCCGCCCCTGCGATTCGGCCCTCGCGAAGGCCCGCAGCTAAATCTGGAATCGAAACGACACCCCCGCGACTCGCGTTGATCAGGTGCGCACCCTTTTTCATCTGACGAAGTTCGTTCGGCCCCATTAAGTTCCGAGTTTGCGTCGTATCCGGAACATGAAGACTGACAAAGTCTGACTGTCCAAGAAGTTCTTCGAGCGAACGCACGGCCTGGGAGTTGCCAAGAGGCAGCTTCTTCACGATGTCGAAGTAAATTACGCGCATGCCGAACGCTTCAGCGAGCACGCTGACTTGGCTACCGATGTGGCCGTAGCCCACGATCCCAAGTGTCTTACCCCGCACTTCGTGCGAACCGTCGGCCGACTTCATCCATTCGCCTTGATGTGCTTTCATGCTGCGGTCGCCAAGCTGACGAGAGAGCGCAACAACTTCCGCAATCACGAGTTCGGCAACACTTCGAGTGTTGCTATAAGGCGCGTTGAAAACTGGAATTCCGAGTGCGTTCGCCGAGCCAGTTGCAACCTGATCGGTACCGATGCAGAAGGTGCCGATGGTTTGCAAATGGGGATTCGCTTTAAGAATCTCGTTCGACAACTGAGTCTTCGAGCGAATTCCCACGACGTCGACATCTTTTAGCCACGCGGAAAGCTCTT
>CAJYOV010000012.1 GCA_913776405.1 Pseudobdellovibrionaceae bacterium | reverse complement strand
GGCGGGCTATCGCGCCGATACATCTTCCGCTTAAAAGGCAAAGGCTTCTCGTCTGTCGCAACTCGGTGCTGAGATATGCTCGTCCGCAGTTCAGGAGAACCTTAGAGTGCGGCAGAAATTGAGACGAGTCACGCCGAAGCTGATCGCGTTTCTCGCGTTCGGCTTTTTGATCGCTGTCGGTTTCCAAAACTGCGCGGGCTATTCAGCCTCGGAAAATCTTCTTTATACTTCGTCGGAAGTCGTTTGTATCGGCCTTGCCTGCGGTGAAGATCCGGATTTGATTGGCGTGAGTGTCGAAGCCGGCGGCATGTTTTACGTTCGCCAGCCAGCAAGTACGCCACCTGCGGGTGCCGACTGCAGCTATACCGAGGGTTACAACGCCGATAGCCTGTGTATTGATGTTGCGGGCTACTGTGAATCAGGCGGCTTTCAAAGCACAGAAATCTGGGCGGAACTCAAAGGCGGTACCGTCAACAAGCCAGCCGAAAAAACGGCGGCTCTCTGTGAAGACGGCCGTTTCCGATTCCGTTACGCGCTTCCTGCGAATTACGACTACGCCAATTTGCACACTCTGCGCGTGACGATCTACGGCGTCGATCAAAACCTCGCGCAGGTTTCGAACCCGAGCGGAGCCAACTGGCACGAAGTCGGTATCAGCAGCTACGTTCAGCAATAATTTAAAAAATCGAAAAGTACCGGGGTCAGTGTAGAAGCTTGGCGCGCTCGATGAGCTTTGCGTCTGCGAGTTTCACGCGCTCAAGCGGGATCGTGCGCAAATAGGACGGCTTGTAGCCCGCAGCGAGCTTAGCCGATGCCTCGACAGCTTTGTTGCAAGAGGCTTGATGCGTTTGCTGCGACATCACAACGGCCGTAGCCGGCAACAGTAGAAATTCGATGAACTTCTTCGCACCAGGCGCGTTCTCAGCTTTACCCCCGAGCGAAACACTTAAGATCCAGAGAGCGGCGCCATCGGCCGGCAAACGAAAAACCCAATCACTCTCGGCAAACGGCGCCGCCAGCGATTCTCCGTGACTCAATTCGATTGCGCCCCGTTCAAGGTCGAACTCTTTGCTAGTCGCAAAGAAACCAGGCTGACGATTCGTTTGTGAGCTGATTTGGTGAGCGCGATCGAGAATCGCAGCGTCGGTTGCCGAAACCCCTAGAACAGCCTGAGCGATGCTTGTGAGTGTCAGGCTCGACGGCTTCAGATCAATGCCACCCGGAGGTTTTGAAGCGAAGATTTGAGCCCAGGTCTGGGCCTCTTTTGAAGCTTCCGTATGAGTCGCGTAACCGTTCAAACCCCAAAGAACGGGGACCACCGTGGGCGACTGCGAGCCAGGTAGATCCATAAAGTCACTCGAGAGCGAAGAAGCACCCGCAAGTTCCGACAGCTTTAACGGTTGGATTTTGAGAGTCGATGCAGCGGCTTGAGTTTGATGATTGAGAAGTGTCGCGACATCGAAAGAGGAATCTTGTTCAAGCTTCGCCCAAAGCGCTTCGGGCGTAGGTTCCTCAGTCAGTTGAACCTTAATGTTCGCTTGGCCCTCAAAGACTTTAATCACCGCAGGCGGGAAAGCGTTCTTGAGTGCAAGGACCTTCAACGTTGTCGCGTCGGCTTCAGGCGCCTTTCGTTTCGCGGTGTTCTTTTGAATCTTCAAGCCCCAGGCGACGCCAACCAAAATTGCGACGACGAGCATGAGAATCAGAGGGAGTTTCAATTGGCGCGCAGAGTTGGACATGATTTCACCTAGCCATCAGCTAGACCTCACCATAAACGCCGAAAAGGATCTCAATCAAGAGATCCTTCCCGGAGAGTCCTGCCTTTTTTTATTTTCGGCCGGGCGACTTACTTGATCGTTTTCGGATCGAACTTCACTGAAATCGTTGCGCCTTGTGGGGGCACGGCGTTTCCGTGGAACGTAACGCTGTTGGTTTCTGGGTGGTACAAGAAACCATTCCAAGGCTGCGGATCGCCCGAAGCGAGTTTCGGTACAGTGACACCGTTAACAAACACCTGGAGCGTCGATTCAACAGGCTCACGGTCCAAGTAGAACTGCGTAATCAACTCGACGATCTTGCTCGAGATGCTAGCGAGAGTTTCACCGAAGTCTTCACAAATCGAACCAGAAATTCCGTTCGTTTTCTGCGCAAGCTCAACATAACGACGAGCAATTTTCTGGGCGTTACCACCAATTGAGCTCAAGCACGCTTGGTCTTTAATCGAGATGCTGTTCACATTGTAGCGTGAGCTGCGTGTATCTGGTGTAGCCCCAGTAAACGTGTCCAGGAAGTTGATGTAATAATCGACCGAGTAAAGACCCGCGAAATTATAATCCTCGTGCATCGAGCCTGTGTTGTTTGAGAAATCTTCCTCGTCAGACACGACGATCACTGACATGAAGGCGTCTGCGCGCGGGAAGTCGAAATCGGCGTTCGAAGAGTGGGTCAACGTACGCTCCATCGATTCGAAGGCGCGCTCATCACCGTTACCGCCGGTGCCTTGCAAAATGTTTTGCATGAAAACTTCGTTCACACGAGGTGTTTGCGGAGTAATCATATAGACGAATGAACGACCGTTTACCGGGCCGCCGTCTTTAAATTTTGCGTTTGATTGATCAGTCGTGTATTTCGTGCGCCAAGTATCAGTGGTCGTCACTGCGATGCGATAATCAAAGCCCTTAGCAGTGAAGAGCTCGATGAAATGACTCATGCTCTCAGCAAGCTTCTGTTGCGACGACGCCATCGAGCCTGAGTTGTCGATCACGAACAAGACATCGATCTTGCCGTTGGTCTCGGATGCGTTTTGTTGGAAGTTGTTTTGGTCGGACATCAGCGAGAACGTCGCCGATTTTGAACAAGCCGTTGTGCTTAAAGAGAGTCCGAGCAAAGTGCTCATCATCAACTTACGGAACGCGACTTTCTTCGTCTTTTGAACAGTCATCATAGACCGACCCCTTGTTTGGTTTCTCCGCACCTTAACAACAAACGTTTAACGCAAGGGCGCGAGACCTACTAACTCTTCGGTCTGGTCTTTAGGCTCTGGATGCACAGTTTGAAAATATTCGGATCATTCAAGAAAGTGACTAGCGGTTAGCCAGTTTCCTGAAAACTCCATGGTAAAACGGGCAAAAACAACCAAGTTGTTAGGAGAGTGTTAGTCGAAGTTTTGGAGATCGTAGAATTTTATGACAGCGGGTCGACGTCGTGAGCGGCGCTGCTGTGAAGGCATGTTTCGAGCGTAGCTTTTGCGTTTTGCTTTGCAGCTACCTCGCGAACCCACTCTTTTGCGCGTTCGATTTGCAGCGGATCGCTA
>CAJYOV010000011.1 GCA_913776405.1 Pseudobdellovibrionaceae bacterium | reverse complement strand
TAATTCGCGCGTTTTTGCGCAGAGTTCGTAACAACGCCACCACCAAATTGACAGCATGTTGTCATTTTGAGATTTTGATCTCGATGGAACGAGTTCCGAATGAAGTCCAGGAATTAGCGCACGCGGTCTTTGCCATGAATGGCAGGCTGGTTTCTGCGGGCAATCAGCTCGTTGAGCATCTCGGGCTCACGAGTGCTCTGTGGCAAGTCTTGGCGGCCCTTCATTATGCGGATGAGATGCTGCCCGCCGCAGCCATTGCGCGCCGAATGGGTCTGACTCGCCAAGGAGTTCAGAGAGTTCTAGACATTCTCGAAGAGAAAGACCTGATTGAGTTTCGCGAAAACCCGCATCACCAACGTGCGAAGCTCGTGAGTCTTACGGCTAAAGGCAAAAAGGCGATCGGGTCCGCAGAGCGCGCGGTTGAACCGCTAGATCAAAAAATCATTCGCACCCTAGGGCCCCGCAAACTTCGCGAAGCTGCAAAAACGATTTCGGAACTGACTGCGATTATCACGAATCATCTCGAAGAGGAGAAACCATGATCTTAGTGACAGGTGCTACCGGTGGAATTGGCGGCGAACTTTGCAAACTCCTGAAGGCTTCGGGCACACCGTTTCGCGCCATGTGCAGAAAGCAAGAGCAGCTCGAATTGTTCCGAAAAAAAGGGATTGATGCTGTTCTCGGCGACTTTAGTCACCCAGAGACACTCTCGTCTGCGATGCAAGGCTGTGATCAAATGTTCCTGATCTCGCCGACAACGCCGGATCAAGTTAAACGCGAAAGCGACGCGATCGATGCTGCGAAAGCGGCCGGCATTAAAAGAATCGTAAAAATCTCGGCGTCTGACGGCAACGTTCGCTCCACTGTCCCTTGGGCAAAGTCCCACGCACTAATCGATCATCATCTAAGAGCGTCTGGCCTTCGTTGGACAATCTTGAAACCGACAGCGTTCATGCAGAACTTCCTCTGGTTCAAACAGCCGATCTCGAAGGGCTTCATTCCCCTCGTGTCTGGAAAAGGAAGTGTGTGCTGGGTCGACACGCGAGATGTCGCCAGAGTCGCAGCCAAAGTTCTGACCGAAGACGGCCACGAAAAGGCGACTTACTTCTTAACAGGCCCAGACACTCTGGACATGGACGAAGCGGCTGACCGGATCTCAAAAATCATCGGCAAGAAAGTTCGATACATCAACTTACCGACTTCCGTCTTCCGCTTGTTCTTGCGCTTCACGGGCAACTCCGCATGGATGGCAAACGGCCTCGTCAACCAATTTGCCGACGTCGTCGCAGGCCACCACGACATTGACCCAACGTTCGAGATCGAGCGCCTAACCGGCAAGTCACCACACTCATTCGACGACTTCATCCGCGACCATCTCCGCGAATTCGCACCCGCAGCTGAACAACGAATGGATTCAGCGGTTCAAGCTTAGGAATGAGAAAATGGCGGAGAGGGAGAGATTCGAACTCTCGTTACAGTATTAGTGTAAACACGATTTCGAGTCGTGCGCCTTCAGCCACTCGGCCACCTCTCCGCAAGAAAAGCAGGGATTGCTAAAGGAGCGGGTTAGTTAGCATTGGCGGGGCTCGGGTGTCGAGCCCGAAATGGGCTTTGGATTCGATTTACAAAAGAAAACGGCCGCCGAAGCAGCCGCTTTTCGCTAAACATTTTGATGGCTTACGGGCGCTTCATTTGAGCCGCCAGAAACCCTTAAGGCATCTCGGATGCGCCTTTGTCTAAGAACTTGCGAAGGTCGCTCGAACAAAACCAAGACTGCTTCTTCGCGCACGTGAGGCTAGCTTCGGCCGTTTGACGTTCAGCTTTCGCACGAAGTTTCGCCGCGTTTCGTTTGTGTGTTACGGATGAGCCCGACGGCATTTTACGCTCGCTCGCCGCTTCAACGACGTCGTTGTAGACGCCGCAAGAACAGTTCTTCGCGCAGCTCTCGAACCCTTCCGTGTTCGAGTAACCTTTTGGATCCGATTCGTAGCCTTCAACTTCCGAGCGAATTTTCTCATCGAATAGGGCCTTAAGCGGCATCGTCATCGAAAGCGCTTTTTGAGATGTGATCTCGCAGCCTAGGAGATCTTTCGACTTATCGTCGTCGGCGATAACTTTAAGCGCGTTTGCGGCCGCATTCAGTTCTTGTAGCGAGTAGCGCTGCTGAATCGCATCTTGCGAGAGAACTTGAGCCGGTGCTGCCGGTGCAGTGTCAGCTTTCGTGTCTGATTTTTTGCCGCCACTCGAACATGAAACCAAAGACAAAGATGCTGCCACAAGAAGAAGAGTGCGCTTCATTACTTCATACCTCCGCCATTTAACTCTTTCACCGCTTGCTCCACCGTCAAGACACGCATCGAGCCGTCTTTCTGAGCTTTGACAAAATCGTCCATCAACATGCGCGTGGCTTCAACCGTTTGTGGGTGAATATCGTGACACAAAATAATGCCGCGTTTTTGCACGGCCATTTGTTTTTTGATGCGCTTGTAAACGCTCGTCGCGTTTTTATCCTGCCAATCGAGGCTGTCCACGTTCCAGAACACATGGATCATGCCTTGAGCCGCAATCATCTTGCGAATCGTTGACCCGTTGCCGCCGCACGCGCCGTAAGGGCAGCGGAAAAGTTTCGGTTTCTCACCGAAGTACTTTGTTTCAACCGCCGTCGACTCGTTGATCTCTTTCTTAAGGCCACTCGAACCAAGCTTTGTCAGCTGAGGATGTGAGTACGAGTGATTCGCAAGATCATGGCCGCCAGCGCCTACGCGTTTTACGACTTGAGGCAACGCCACGACATTCTTCGCAAGCTCGAAGAACGAAGCTTTCAGACCACGTTTAGCGAGATTATCGAGAATCGCTTGCGTGTATTTACCCGACGGGCCGTCGTCGTACGTCAGCGACCAGCGCCCCGTCTTATAATTATTCCCGGTCATGTTTCCAGAGCTGCCGGAGCCTGGAGCAACGACGCTATCACTTTGCGGCTCACGGTCTGAAAAGCTCGAAACCAGATCTGCGCGCACGCTCGCAGCGATTTGATCGATCTCCGCTTGAAGTTCTGTATTTTTATTCGACTCTTCGATCGCCGAATCGAGAGCCTTCTTATTCTTCGCGTAGAATTTTTCGACCCGTTTCTGGCTTGAAAGCTCCCAGTCGACCGAATCAGCCACCGGTGGCTTTTCAGCGCGAGAACGACCCGTCGCCTGACCGCTTTGCTTCTCGAAGAAGGCCATCCGAATTTCATAAAGCTCAAGCACAAGCGACTTCAAAGCGAGTTTGTCAGTCGCGCGCCCAAGGCGGAAGAGCGCTTTTCTCATGTCATCATAAAGACGTTTCGCCGTTGCGCGATCCTTATCGCTAACAGCGCCGTCAGCAGCGTGCATGGTTTCGAGAATACGAGTTTGGTAATAGCCGATTCGCGCAACCGAATCTTCCGTAAGAATTCGCGCAGCCAAAAGTTGGGCATAAGTTTCGTCGGTATTCAGAACCGATGCGTTGATCGAGTCCGCGTCTTTGACCCACGTATCAAGCTTTGCATCGTATTCGCGGAGCAAGCCTTCAGCTTTGTAGTAGATCGCGGCAAGACGACGAATCTCTCCGGAAATCTCTTTGCCCGGGAACTCGGCGGCAAGCATCGCTTTGAATTTTGCCTCAAGCTCGTCTTCGTCGACTGAAGCGACATAACGGCTGAGCGAAACGGCCGGCTTTGATGGAGTGCCGATTTCAGTTTGCGCGGATGCCACTGGCGCCGCGACATCGGTCTTCGTAGGCGTCGAGCAGCTGATAAGACCGAACGCAAAAAACGAAAGAAGGGCGAGCGCGGGCGCGCTACCACGAGAGAATTTCAACATGCTTTGCTCCCAGGAATTGCTGACTTCCCCAGGGTAAAAGCGCTAGGGACTGAGTGCCATTTCTTATTGATTGCACCTGACTGTGGTCGAGCGCGATCTAGCCCGCGAATCTCAAAACGAGACGAAAGTTTTGACAGTTCTTGTTCACTTCCGACAAGCCGAACCCGACTTTTTTCCTAATCTGATCCAACCTTTCGTCCGATGATCTTACACATGCTTTTAATCCGCGCCGGTCTCATTCGAATCTTGAAAGGAACAGCTTGCATGGGCCTCGTAGCCTGCTCGCTTGTCTGCTTCCTTCTTTCGTATTCGTACATTTCCGGCGACCGTCACGACCGCGAAGACATGCAGCGCACCTTCGCCAAAATCACGCGCAAAGCGAGTTTCATCCAAACCGCACAAGCCGACTTCGCCTCTGAAAAGTCAGATGAACTCGCACCACCGCCCAAAGCGATCAGCAAACAAAAGCGCTCGATCAGCTCTCAGCACTAAATTCTAGTTTCAATTTTGAATTGGTTTTTTGAGCGGAAGCTAAGTGGCGGAGGGGGTGAGATTCGAACTCACGGAGGGATTTCTCCCTCGCCGGTTTTCAAGACCGGTGCCTTAAACCACTCGGCCACCCCTCCGAACAGAAGCAGCAGAATAGGTGCGGAGCCGAATCAGATCAACGAGTTTTCTTTGAGTGCCCTCAAAAAAAGCCGTCAGGCGTTAGGCGCGACCATGATGTACATGCGAAGGACCATGCCCAAGAGCACGCAAATGAGATCGAAAATCAGGATGGCGGTCAGGCCCCAGGATTTTGCGATGCGCAGGAAAGCGCCGGCCGTAACGATCACGACGAAAAAGAAGGCGATCAAGTTCTCGTTTTCGGCTTTGCCCATGACCTCTTGCATGATGAGGGCAAAGGTCAAACCGAGGATGGCGCCTGAAACCAGTTTCAGGGTAAAGAGCCCTACCTGACTGGATGTGTTTTTGAAACCTGACTGCATCTTGCCGACAAATTCGCTCATTTTTTCTCCACAGACGGGCTTCGTGCCCGACTTCTTGCCCGACTTATTCGCCGACGTTTAAGTCGCCGGCACGTACGCGGCTCATCCGATTTTCTACTTCAGCCCGGTCCGTAGCCGCCGGAACCAGCTTCAGATACGTATCATAGGCCGCGACCGCTTCGTCCGCCATGCCTTTCATATGGAATATCGCACCCTGCTCCTTGTAGAGGTCCGGGTAGCCGCTTTCGAGCGATGTCGCCTGACGAAGGAGCGATTGCGCCGAATCAAGGGCGCCGGCCAATCGATAACATCGCGCCATGCGAACCAAGATCGCAGCCGAACGCGTTTGCCGAGCCGCCTGCTGATACTCGCCTGCACAATTCGAGTACTGCTTCAAAGCGTAGTAGCTCTCGGCCGCCAGGAGAAACGAGTCGGCCAGATTCGGGTTCGTCTCACGTTCGCGCATCGCTTCGTCGAGGGCTCGCTTCGAGTCACCCTGTTGAAGCGCCATACGCCCGAGGGCCACGTGCGCCCGCGGATACTTCGAGTTGATGCGAAGCACGCGCTCAAATTGCTGACTCGCCTCTTTTGTTTTGCCGATGTCGGCGTAAAGCAAGCCAGCTAAGTAGATGGGTTCGGCGTCGGAAGGATCGAGAACCGCCGCACGCAAGAACGTCTCCAAAGCTTGAGGGCGATAGTTTTGCGCCTGCATCGCTTTACCGAGATTCACGAGAGCCTTCTTATTATCTGGATCAAGAACGAGCGCTTGATTCAGAATTTCTTGTGCTGCCTGCCAACGCTCGTCGCGCATATAGATTTCGGCAAGCGTAATACGGTACTCGATCGCGGCTTGTGCGACTTGCTGGCCCTTTGTGATCACGTAGCGATTGATCAAGTTTTGCATGTACTGCGCGCCCGCATCGACGCCGCGAAGACGGGCTTCGCTTTTTCCGTAGAGCGAGTGAGCTTGGACATTGTTGAAGTCGAGTTCGATGGCGCGTGCCGCGTATCGCTTTGCTTCTTCCAACTGGCCTTTGCCGAGTTGAGCCTCGGCCATGATCAGATAGGTCTCAAGATCCGTCTCATAAATTTTGAGAGCGCGGTTTGCAAAATTAATCGCGCCATCCCAATTCATGCGCTGAAGTTCGACCGAGGCAAAGCCGCGAAAGACTTCGTAACTCTTCGGCTGAATCCGCTGAGCCTTTGTTAGAATCTGTGTAGCCGCCTGATAGTCATAGCGAAGCGCATAGTAGTTTGCGAGTTGAACGTACGCGCTCGTGAGTTTGGGATCGGAAGTCGTTGCTTTCTTTGTCCACTCGATTGCGTCTGCAGTTTGATTCAGTTGCCACAAACAGTAGCCCGCTCTCATAGCAGGAACACCGTTTTTCGGATTCGCTTCGTAGGCCGCTTTAAATTTCGCTTGAGCCGCGAAGTAATCGCCATCGCGCACGTCTTGCTCAGCGAGATACGTTAGTTGGCCCTGATCACTTCCCGACTCTTTAGAGACCTTCCCACCGAGCCTTTGAATCATAGCCTTCGCAGCTTGATTGGCTGGGTTTAAGACAAGCGCTCGCTTCGCGTACTCGATCGCTTTTTTTGTTTGGCCTTTCTTCTCTTGAATCTGAGCTGCACCCCAAGTGCCCGCCTCTTCAATCTGCGCTGGCAAACGCTCTTTGCTATCGAGTGCTGTCGTCAGCAGACCCAAACCGTCATCTAGATGTTGGAACTGAACGCCCTCAATCAAACCCAATTCAACTTTGGCGACGACATGATTTGGAACTCGCTCTAGCACTTGGCGATAAAGTGTCATCGCTTGAGGGAACTGTTTCATGTCTCGGTAGGCGCGAGCCTCTTGAACACGAATCTTCTGCCAGCCTGCCCAGAGAGAGCCCGCCTGACTGAAGTAAGTCGCGGCTGTTTTGTAGTCGCGAACGTAGGAGTAAAGATCACCGCGGATTTCAAATAGCACCGGCGCTTGCGACTCTTCAACGAGAAGACTTTCTGTTAAGCCTTGAGCGTCCATCATGCGACCACTCAGGATCAGCTGAACGATTTCGCAAGTAGCTCCGCTTCGACCGCCGGGATCTAGTCGTTTCGCTTCTTGCATCACATCGCTTACGGTCTTCAGGTCTTTTGAGTCTTGATATGAATACGGCCAGAGCTCGCGGTATGTAAGGCAAAGAGCTGCGAGGCGCTCAGCCTTTGCCTGAGCAAGATCGGGGCTTGCAATCGGTGCTTGAGCCACTTCGACCAACTCGTTCTGCGCGCGTTGATACGCACTGAACGTGTCAGAGTTGAAGGCTTGCATGGCACGTGCGACTTTACTTTTCGCAGTGGCTTCAGGCATCGGCTCCGCTTGGCGCTTTGGCGCAAGCAAGTGGATCCGATTTCCTTCAGGCGCTTTCGATGAGTCGTCGAAAATAAAAACGGCTGCTGCAACCAAAACGAAAGCTGCCACGATCAGATAAAATGGAAGTTTCGATTTCTCTGCGCCCGCTTCTTTTTCTTCAAGCGTTTTGAGATCGGCAACTTCCATCACCGAGCCGCTGCCCACTTGATTCGTGAGCGACGTTTGATTGGATGATGTCGCAGGCTCTGGAAGGTTTGGGCGAGTTGCAATCTCTGTGAGATCGCCAAGCTCGGCCACACCGTGACTGCG
>CAJYOV010000010.1 GCA_913776405.1 Pseudobdellovibrionaceae bacterium | reverse complement strand
CTCGATCGCGCAGCGCTTCCCACGGCGGGGCTTCGCCAAGCGTCTTGTAGGCCCGGCCGACCGTGTCGTTGAAGAAGACCTGTTCCTTCGAAGGGACGCCCTTCGCTGCCAGGAACTCGCGGGCAATCTGCTCGAAGCTCTGGAGGAAGGAATAGGCCGACCAGATGTGGAACGAACGGTGATGCCGGCGGGCCGAAGCGTTGTGCGCTCGCCACTCGCCACGCGGCAAGATTGCCCCGCGATGATGGTCCTCGATCTCGCAGCCGCATTCGACGCAGGTAAAATGCGCCTTCTCAGGCGACTCCTCGTCGATCTCTTGATTAAAACTTCTGGATTCAGTTTCTCGAGATAGGTGTTGAAACCAGCCGACAAACCTTCATCGATATCCGATTGCTTAAAGCGCGTCGTCAGCGCCACCATCGGGATCGTTTTGCCTTGATCCGTCTGACGAGCCGCTCGCGCAAAGTTCATGCCGTTCATATTCGGCATTTCGATATCTGAAAGAATCAGATCGAAATAACCGACCTCTTTTGACGTGAGAAGGTCGAGTGCCTTTTTACCGTCTTCGACCGCGAAGACTTCAAAGCCCTGACCCATCAGAATCTTTGCCGTTTGACGACGGAAGAAAGCGACGTCTTCAGCGAAAAGAATCCGCTTTTGCGCAGGCGCCTGTTCGTCGATGACACTGCCGACAGCGGCTTTCAATGAATCGCCACCCATGCGTGTCGATTCTTTATCGATGATCGAAAGCGCGTCGATCACGTTGATGATCTCGGCGCCGATGACCACGTTACCGAGAAGGCCGAATCGGTCACGAATCGAATCGTCGATCACCGCATCGCAATCAGTGACGTCGAGAATCTCTTCAACCATGATGCCGTACGCGCGACCGCGTTGAGTTACGACAATTGTTGGAAGTGTTTTTGAAACGCCAGTGCCGGTCTGACCAAAGCCAAGGGTCTCGCTCACGTCTAACAGAGGCAAGATCGAGTCCCGATAGCGCATGACCATCTGCTCACCCGAGTACTCGACTGCATCTCGAGCAAACTCTTCAAGGCGGCTGACCATGCAAAGCGGAATCGCGTATTTACCCGTCGCCTTCGTTTTAAACAGCAGGAATTCTTGCGCATCCGAAGCCTCTTTCGCCGACGTCGAACGGAGATAGTCTGTTTCGGCTTGCTTCTTCTCGAAGACGACGCCACCTGCGCGCGCAAGACCTACGGGATCGATGATCAAGGCGACTTTGCCCGAGCCGAGAATCGTAGCGGCCGAGTAAACTTCGAGAGACTTTAGGAATTTCGTGAGAGGTTTGACGACGATGTCAGCTGTGTCTAACACCTCATCGACAACGAGGCCGTAAAGATCGCCATCGGCATTGAGCACGACGATGTTGACGTTTGGATTCTTAGAAAGCTCTTGCTCTGACGTCTGGCGACGAGCCAGTACATCACGCATATCGATAAGTGGAAGAAGGCGTCCGCGAAGCTCGTACACCGGCTTCCCTTGAACGAATTGGATTTTCGATTCAGATACGCCGTCCTGTTCGACTCGCACGAGCTCAACGAGCTTGACTTGAGGAATCGCGTACTCGGCTTCGCTACAGCGAACCAACATGGCTGGTACGATTGCCAACGTCAGAGGAATTTTCAGGCGGATCGTTGAACCTTTGCCTTCGACACTCGCTACTTCAACTGAGCCACCAATTTTCTCAATGTTCGTTTTAACAACGTCCATGCCGACGCCTCGGCCTGAAACTGCGCTCACTTGGGTCGCTGTCGAAAATCCGGGATGGAAGATCAGCTGCAGCTTCTCGTTGTCTGAAAGACGTTCAGCGGTCTCTGCAGTCAGAATCGATCGTTCAATCGCTTTTTGAATTAAGCGCTGGCGATTCATGCCTCGGCCGTCGTCTGAGATTTCTACGATAACTTGGCCACCTTCGTGAAACGCGCTGATCAGCACGTGGCCCGTTTCCGGCTTTCCGGCCTTAAGACGCTCTGAAGTTGTCTCAACTCCGTGGTCGCAGCTATTTCGAACGATATGAGTCAGCGGGTCTTTGATCGCTTCAAGAAGAGTTTTGTCGAGCTCGGTGTCTTTACCTTGAACCGTCAAATCGATTTTCTTATCGAGCTCCTTCGCAAGGTCACGTATCACGCGTTGAAACTTTGTCAGCACATTGCCGATTGGCTGCATGCGCGTGCGCATGACCTGATCTTGGAGCTCAGACGTCACGACGTCCAGACGCTGGCTGAGATTCAAGAACGCTAAGTCTTCGCTGCGACTCGAGTGCTGAAGGACCTGATTACGGACAAGAACCATCTCGCCAACTAAATTCATAAGATTATCTAGGAGACCTACCTGCACGCGAATGGTCGAATCCGACGTCTCACTTGAAGAAGAGGACTCGCTTGCTATACGAGGCGAAGATTCGTCCGAGTTGTCGCTTTTCACTGATTTCTCCGGTTGCGCGGCTTTCACAGCCTGAATCGGTTGAACGGGAGCGGGGGTAACGATTTTTGACGTCGATTCGGCTGCTTTTAGTGTTGCAGTCGCCGGCGCAGCTGCGACCGACGACGTGGGATTAAACTTGAGTAGCTCACCGAAAGTTGCAACTTCGCGATTCAGATTGAGGTCGCTTGCGAACTGAGAACACGCGGCTTCAATAAGCCTCGAAATCACCGGTACGGTGAAATCAACGGGTGTTGCGGTCGATGTTTTCAGATTACCGATGATTTCTTCGGCCGCGTTGATGCTCGCGAAAAGCGCATCCAAGAGTCGCGGGCTCGGGCTACATTGGAACTTCCTCACCGGATCGAGACACGCTTCGACGGCGTGGCCCAACCAGCCAAGCTGAGTGAGCCCAAAAAGTTGCGCTGAACCTTTCAGTGTATGCATATCGCGATAGAGTTCATCCAAGCGATCCACCGAAGCATTGCCGCCTTCGAGATGCGTGAGGTTCCCCGAGAATCTCTCGAGAATCTCATCGCATTCCGCGAAGAACTCTTGCATTACAGCGTCTCTGTCTATTTGACTCAATCCACACCTTGCCTTGCTACAAACTTCATCGGTCGAAACGCGCTCACAAACGCGTGACGATTTCCCGACTTATGCGCTTTGGCTAGAAGGGGGCTCGGCGCGCGTAGCGCGATTAGCTATTTCTGTCAGGTTCACGAGGCTTACGGCGCGATTCTCTACAATGATGATCGAGCCATACTGAGACCGGCTTTGATCAGTTTTTAACAATTCAGCAAAGCCACCGATTTTGTTCACCACGAAACCAATTAAAGTGTCTTCGATTTTTACGACAACGATAGGCCAGTTTGCGCGCGAGTCGCGTACAGGATTTTGTCCATCAATTGTTAAGAGACGCATCGTGCTTCCACGATACAAAACAACAGTTGTTTGCCCTGCGAGTTGCAGCTCGTCTGTCGAAATTTCTTCCAAGCGGAAGAGCTCGGCCTGCTCAACGGCGTAGTTAGTTTTAGTGCCAATGTCGAACGTCAACAAACTCAGTCGTTCTGCTTGCTGTTCGGTTTTTTCTAATTGTTCTAACTCTTCACGCTTCTTCGTTCGCGTAGAGGCCACAAAGCTAGCAGCTGCTTTTCTTGCAATGCCCTCGACATCAAGCACTAGGCCCGCCCGTCCGTCCGCTAAGAACGTTGCGCCCGCGTAAACTTGTAGAGCATCAATCCAATGGGCCACCTTTTTTACGACTGTGTCTTCGACATCGAGAATTTCGTCGACCTCGACACCCAGTTCGCCCGCTTTAGTTTCGACCCAGACAATTTTCGTGATCGCCGGAGTTTCAGTCTGGCTACTTTCTGCCCGTGGCAACTGCAAGACGTCTGTCAACCGAATGAGAGGAAGTAGACCGTCATCATGAGCGAAGAACCGCTCGTCGCGAATAAGCTGAAGTCGCTTGTCCGAAGCCTCAATGCGCAAGACACGTCGAACTGATGTCTGCGGGATCGCAAAGGTGTTCTGATTTGTCTGAACGAGAAGCGAGTTTACGATCATGACTGATTTCGGAACTGGCAAATGGAGCGTGAACGAACTGCCTCGATCCGTTTCAGATTCGATGACGATATGCCCGCCGATTTCTTCGACAGACCTCTTGACCATATCGGTGCCGACGCCTCGGCCAGAGACGTCCGTGACAACGGTCGCAGTGCTAAACCCCGGAGCAAAGATAAAGTTCAAAACCTGAGACCTTGGCATGCGCGAGATCTCGTCTGCGGTCGCTAGGCCGTTTTCGATAGCCTTTTTAACGACACGTTCGTAATTAATTCCGCGGCCATCGTCGGCGACGGTGACCTTGTACATGTCATTCGATTGTTCGGCGCTCAGCGTGATTGTACCAACTGCAGGCTTTCCCCTACCCAAGCGATCATCTGGCCCTTCGAGACCATGGTCAGCCGAATTTCGTACGATATGGATTAAGCATTTCGACAGCACGTCCGCTACGGAATGATCGACTCGCAGATCTTCGCCTTTAACCTCGAGCTTCATTTTCTTTTTCAATTGCGCGGACAGATCATGCACCGTTCTTGAGAGTGGCTTCACGATGTGCCGAATCGAAACTTTTCGGAGGTCCGACATTTCGTCCTGCATGATTGCATTTGTCTTATGCATCTCATTCAAGAGTGTCGACAAGATCGCGACGTTGGGATCTTGAGCATGATCTTGCTCAATCAGGCGCAAGGTCTTATTCACCATGTTTCTTAGAACCGTTAGCTCCCCGCTGCGTTCCATAAAGGAATTTAGCAGCGCAACACTGACCTTCAGCTCGTCGACTTTCGGCTCTTGCTTGACGGCGACATTCGGTTGAGCCGGAGCCGCTTCGGCAGTCGTCGTCGGCACAACGTAGTTGAAGATCTCAATTAATTCTTTGAGCTCAGGCGGCTTTCGATAGTTTTCGAGGCAGTCTAAAAGTTGCCGAATGACATCGATTGCCCCCAGCATCGTTTGCGATGAAACCGGGTCGATTGCAACTCCAGTGCCTCGAAACTTAACGATGAAGTCCTCGAACTTATGCGTAAAGCGATTGGTCGTGTCTGGTTTGAAGTAGCCGCTTGTGCCTTTGATCGTGTGCGCACAGGCGAAGAGTCGATTGATCGCATCCGGCTCTGCGGCGCGACCGTCGAAGGTTAAGACGATGGACTCCATCTCGTCGAGAAGAGTTCGTGCTTCCTCCAGGAAGCCGGCAAGGAGTTCGTCTTCCTCTCGGAGTGTTGTGACCCGGCTATCCGATTCCTTTTTTATGAGCTCCTTGAGTGCTTTGATCTGAAATGGCTTCTCGAGGAAGGCGCTGATTTTAAGATCGATCGCACGTAGAGCTTCTTCACGAGAGACGAAACCGGAAACGATCACGAATGGAATATCGACGAGATCTGGCAACATCTTCTTCCGAAGATCGAAACCATTTTCGCCTGGCATATTGAAGTCTGAAACGACAAGTGCCAGACGCGCGCTGTTCATCTGAATGAGATTGAAAGCCTCTGTGGCATCTCGTGCGCGCAAAAGATCGAAGCCAAGGCCCGAGAGAGATTCTCCGACCAAGTCTAATGAGCTCTGATCGTCATCGACGATCAGAAGTTTTAAGGAATTGTTTTGCTTGGCTGCTGATTGATTTCCCACGAGTTCTTAATCGGAATATTAAATTAAAAAGTATGTGCGCCCGAGTCCATATCCGGAAAACTTCATCACTTTTGAAACAGCTCACTCTTGAGTCAGAACTCAACCGTACCGAATTAAAAGAGGAACGAGGTGCGCGTGAGTTTCACTGAAGATGAAATCAGCGAATTCAAAATTGAAGCGACAGAACTGTTGGATCAAGCTGAGAAAAGTCTCCTGGCTTTAGATCAAGGTGCTAGCTTCCATTCAGAATATGATGCCGTCTTCCGCGCGTTTCACAGTATTAAAGGTGCGGCTGGCATGATGGAGATGTTCGATCTCCAAAACCACATGCATCAACTTGAAAACCTTTTGGTCGAACAAAAGTCGAAGTCAAATTTAGCTAAGAACCTGATCGATCACTTCTTATTGGGTGTTGACGGCTGCCGAAAGCTTCTCGACGGTGAGCAAATCGAATTTGATCATAGCGTCGAAGTGCCGGGCGCAGTGAGTCCGGCCCTGGCTGCGACTGCACCCGCCCCGCTTTCTTCAGCGAAGGCTCAGCCAGAACGCAGATCCGTCGTCCAAGGCGAGCCTCGCCCACGCGTCATGGTCATTGATGATGAGTCGAGCATTATTAGTCTTTTAACAGATATCCTCGAACCGCGTGGATTCGAGGTGGCAGCCTTTGACCATCCGGAAGAAGCCATTAAGTGCCTTGAAACGTTTCAACCTGATGCAGTTCTGACCGATATCATGATGCCGGTCATGACTGGACTAGACGTGCTTCGCGAAATTCGTAAGACCCACGCCGATTTACCAGTCATCTTTGTCAGCGCGCATGCCGATAAAAAGGTGTTGATGGAAGCGATTGAAATGGGCGTATACGCGGTTCTCGAAAAACCGTTCCACATGTCAGATGTTATTGAAGTCGCGCGTAACGCGATCGAGCGTCATAAACTCGTCAGTATGCTGAATCACTCAATCAATCTCCTGATGTATCAATTTTCCGACTTGGACGATTTTTTGGTCGCTCAAGGCAAAACGGATATTCGCAACGTGATTGATCGAGAAATTAAAAACCTTTTGAACCAGAAGCGTCGTCTCAAAAAGATTGCGTAGAATTCCCGGAGGCACCGATGTTTGACCCAACTACTAAGATTCTCATCGTAGACGACATGATGACGATGAGAAAAATTGTCGGCAAAGCTTGTAAAGAGCTCGGCTTCACCGATCTGGTCGAAGCGGCCGATGGTGCACTTGCATGGCAGAAGATCACCGAGAGCGAAACACCATTCGGTTTGATTATCTCCGACTGGAACATGCCGAACTGCACGGGCGTTGAGCTTCTCAAGCGTATTCGCGCCTCTCAGAAATACTCGAAGACACCTTTGATTCTAGTCACCGCGGAAGCCGAACAAACGCAAATCATCGAAGCCGTCAAAGCTGGTGTGAGCGGCTACGTCGTGAAACCTTTCACGACTCAAACGCTCGGCGCTCAGATCGAAGCCGTTCATTCGAAAATGAAAGCCGCGTAAACGCGAGAGAGTTCTCCATGAAAGCGAAAGCGAGCATCCTCTGCACAG
>CAJYOV010000009.1 GCA_913776405.1 Pseudobdellovibrionaceae bacterium | reverse complement strand
CAAGCCTGCGAACACAATCCTGCGGAGCAGGATTTTAACAGATTAGTGTGCTGCTGGAGTTGCAGCTGCGTCAGCTGGTGCTGCTGGTGCAGTTTCAGCTGGAGTTGCAGCAGCGCCTTCTGCAGGAGTTGCAGCTGGAGCCATCGCGTCAGCTGGTGCAGCTGCTGCGTCTGCTGGAGTTGCAGTAGCTTCTACAGCTGGAGCTGTTTCTGTGCCTTGTTGTGAGCACTGTGAGCAACCGTTCAATGCGAGAGCTGATGCGAGAGCGAGAAATACGAATGAAACGCGGAACATTATCCGACTCCTTTTTAAATCTATGTTCGGTAAGAACGATTTCGGTCATACCTAAATTTTAGCGCGCTGGCTAAAAGAATTTTGAGGATGCTGGCGACTCTGAACACTTTTTTTGCCTCGGGGCCCCTTTACGGCACTTCTAGAGCTTCGTGTTCTGAGACTTCGCCCGAGAGGATTTCGACGTCGGCTCCTCGGGATTGGTCATTTCTTCGAGTGTGAGCTCACGCAGTTTCTCGAAAGGATGCTTACGTATTGGGCATTCCATCACCGCACAATTTCGGCAATAAGCACGCTGGCAAGGGTCGACGTGGAGATGAAGCTCGCCGGGAGCGGGATACTTCTCCATGAGTTTGGCCTCGAACGCATCGGTCTTTTCGTGCGCTTCTGCCACATCCCAGTACTCAGGGACGACTGCGTGGGCGTCGATGTGGTGATAGTGTCCAGAACGCATCACTCTGACGTGATGAAGCTGAATGATGCCACTCGGTCTTTCAACAGCAAGGAGGTCTCGAAGATTCTCGAGGATCTCGCGGTCTTCTTCATCGAGGAGCTCTCCGAGCGACCGACGGACAAGACCGTAGCCGGTTCTCGCGAGAAGTGCGCCCATCAACAAGGCCACAACAGGATCGAGCCACTGTATTCCGGTAACGGTGACAAGAAGGAGCCCGATCGCAACACCGAAGCTCGTCCAAAAATCGGAGAAGACGTGCCTTCCACTCGCGATGAGCGTGGCAGAGTTATGTTTCTTTCCGGTTCGGACGAGGTAGTAACCCAAGGCCGCGTTGGCGACGCCCGTTGCGAAGGTCACGAAGGTGCCGAGGCCCGGTTGATCGACTGTTTGCTGACCAACCAGTGCTTTTACGGCTTCGAAGATGATTGCGAGAGACGCGATCGCGATGAGGCCACCCTCGAACGTTGCTGAAACGAACTCGGCTTTACCGTGACCGTAAGGATGCTCGCGATCTGCCGGCTGACGCGCGAAATTGATGACGTAAATCGAGACCGAGGCCGCGATCACATTCACGATGCTTTCCATCGCGTCGGAGAACACGGCTTGTGAGCCAGTCATCCAGAACGCCCAGAATTTCGCAGCCAAAAGCAGGATGCTAGCCGTTAACGAAACGTAAGAGGCGCGCCTGAGAAGCGCGAATTCTTGAGTCGACGTGAGGGAAGATTGGTCAGCCACGAGCTGACCTTACACGCAGTTTGAGGCCTTAGCCAACCTTGCGTTTAACCGGAACGAGCGACGACGGATCGAAGCGCTGAACTTGGTTTTTACCGCTTCGTTTCGCTTCGTAAAGCGCGTTGTCGGCAAAGCGTACAAGGTTTCTCGCATCCATCGGATGCACCGACGGGTCGATGACCGCAAGACCAAGGCTCGCCGTGAGTTTCATCTTCGAGGCTGAGTTCTCAAACGTGTAGTCCTCGATCCGCTTACGGATTCGCTCGGCCACTTTGATCGCGCCTTCTTGGGTCGTCTCTGAAAGGACGATCAGGAATTCGTCGCCTCCGTAGCGAGCCGCAAAGTCGATTTGGCGCATGTTCTCACGAATGAGCTTCCCAACTTCCGAGAGAACGAAGCTTCCGAATAAATGGTCGTGGGAATCGTTGACGGATTTGAAGCAGTCCATGTCCATCATGATGGCACCGACCGCACGCCCGAAACGCTGCGCGCGCCCGATTTCAGAATCGAGCTTTTCGTAGATCGAGCGCATGTTGTAGAGCCCCGTGAGATCATCGATATCGACGAGTTCTTGAAGCTTCTTGTTTGCGATTTCGAGTTTCTCCGTCAGATCTTGAATACGGAGCTGCGCCTTTGCGCGGGCGATCAATTCGATCGGATCAAACGGCTTACAGACGTAGTCGTCAGCGCCCATATCGAGGCCCTTAACGACGTCGTCGGTATCGTTTCGAGCGCTGACAAAAATCACAGAGAGGTATTTTTCGCGCTTACGGATTTCGGCGAGGGTTTCATAGCCACTCATGCCTGGCATGTTGATATCGAGCAAGACGAGATCAGGCGTGAGAGTTTTCAGGCGCTCGAGGGCCTCTTCACCGCTTGACGCGGTTTCAACACGGTAGCCTTCATACTGAAGGGTCAATGACATGAGCGTCAGGTTGTCCTGATCGTCATCCACCGCCAAGATTAGCTTGTTCACAAGGCGCAAACCGCCGTGCATACCGCTCGAGCTCCTTCGAGAATCCACATACATCCAGGTCGTGACACCTCACGTGTCACCTTGATACTCTTTTCGGACAAATTCTTCAGGGACCGCAGTCCAGGAGCGACTTTCTCTATGTCGTACGATCACCGTTCCATCGATGCCCGCTGGCAAAAAGTCTGGGATGAAAAACAAGCTTTCAAGGCCGAAGAAGTCTCAAAGAAGCCCAAATACTACGCGCTCGACATGTTCCCGTACCCTTCTGGCGCAGGCCTGCACATTGGTCATATGGCCTCGTACACCCCGACCGACGTCATTTCGCGCTACAAACGCAATACGGGCCACAACGTTCTGCACCCGATGGGCTATGACGCCTTCGGTCTCCCGGCTGAGCAATACGCGATTCAGACTGGCGTTCACCCGGCCATCACGACTGAAAAAGCAATCGAAAACTTCCGCCGCCAATTGAAGTCGTTCGGTTTCTCGTTCGATTGGTCGCGCGAAATTTCAACGGCCGATCCGAAGTATTACAAGTGGACTCAATTCATCTTCACGAAGCTTCTCGAAAAAGGCCTCGCTTACCAAAAAGAAGCTCCGGTCAACTGGTGCCCGGCGCTTCGCACGGTTCTCGCAAACGACGAAATCGTCGATGGCAAATCCGAGCGTGGCGGTCACCCCATCGTTCGTATGCCGATGAAGCAATGGATGCTCAAGATCACGGACTACGCAGAACGTCTCTTGAACGATCTCGACAAAGTCGATTGGCCAGAACGCACG
>CAJYOV010000008.1 GCA_913776405.1 Pseudobdellovibrionaceae bacterium | reverse complement strand
GCAACAGAAACGATCAGAGCGACGAGGAGAGCACTAGCAACAAACTTCACGACAAATCCCCCATGGATGTGGAATTCAAAGCGTAAGGTAGAAACGAGCTTCGAAGCCTTCCGTGAAGATAAAAACTCTTTGAGAAAGAACTTTCTCTCTACGGCGTGCGTCGCACTCACTGGACGAAAGCAGGTACATCCCACTAGGATGACGAGCTGTGAAACTTCTTTTAGTCGAAGACGATACAAAATTAGCTGAGCATCTTGTCTCGAATTTGCGCGAGCACGGTTTCTTTGTGACGCATGTCCCAGACCAGATCGGTTTAGAGGCATCGCTTACAACTCAAGCGCGTATCGACATCGTCGTGCTCGACCGACTCTTAGGCACTTTTGACTCGAAAACCATGCTTCCGAAAATTCGCGAACGTTGGCCACAGGCGCCGATCCTCGTTCTCTCAGCTATCAGCACACCGAATGAACGCACGGACTTACTCAATCTGGGTGCCGACGATTATCTCAGCAAACCATTCTCAACACAGGAGCTTGTCGCGCGCCTTCGTGCCACGCTTCGTCGTTCATCCGCGCCAGCTTCAAACTACATCAGCATTGGCAACATGATCGTCGACTCCGTGAAGCGAATCGTCTCTGTCGGCGACAAACACACGACGCTTCCGACAAAAGAGTTCCTCTTGTTACGCACACTCACTCAAGAAGCTGGCCGCGTTTGGAGTAAAAACGAACTTCTCGATTACGTTTGGGGCCAAGCCTCGAACGTAGAAACAAACGTTGTCGAAGCGACGATCGCCAACCTCCGAAAGAAACTTTCGGAAGTCGGTGCCGGAGTTTCAATTAGGAATATGCGCAATGCCGGCTACTGGATTGAGGAGTAGGATCTTCATCACGATTTTCGGCGTAGTGCTGGTCGTGACGATTGCCTCCATCTACATTCACTCACTCTTTCTCAGACAGGAACGCCTGCGTTTTATCGATCAGCAGGTCAGAGAAACCGCGACCGCACTTGTCGACTCTGAACTCGGTGACCTTCGAAAAATCAATTTCGATCAAGCAGAGCGCATCATCTCGCAAGAGCTCGGCGAAACACGTGTCGGCAAGTTCTTCGTCATCCGAAACGAGCGCGGCGACGTGTTGTACCAGAGCTCCGCGACTCTCAAATTACTAATCCCGAACATTCCAAAATCGCCTCAGTGGGTCGACATCTATACGAAAGGCAAATTTCTTCGAGTTCTGAATCTGAAGTTGCCAAGCATTAACGATCGCACGCTCCAGGTTGGCCTCGTGGTTGACCAAAACATTCTTTCGCCCGATTACATCTCGAAGCGATCTTTACTCCTTCTTGCGTGCGTTTTAGTGCTCGGCTTTCTAGCGAGTTTGATCCTGACATCACTCGTGCTCAAACCCATGGGGCGACTCGAACGATTCATCTGGGAGATCGCGGATCAATCGAAGAGTCAGCCACAGATCCCGAACGTGCCTGCGAATCTTCTTGAAAATGCGAACAAGAAATCCCGCGATGAATTCGAGAGAACCGTCGCGGGCCTCAACCTTTTGATCGACAAGGTCAATCGCAACTACAGGCTCTCAAGACTCTGGGCTTATCAAATGGCGCATGAGCTTAAAACGCCGCTCGCTATCCTGACGCTCGAGATTGAAAAGGTTCATCGAAGAAATGAAGCCTCGAGCCTCGGGCTCGAATCGAATATCGATTCGGCAACGTCAGAAACCTCGCGAATCGCCGAGACGATCAGCTCCTTCTTGAATTGGGCTGAGCTCGAAAACTCGAACCAACAACGGCACTTGTTCATCAACAAGCTCGCGACTGTAACTAAGAGCCTCGCAAATCGACTTGAGGTCGCTTACGGAAAGCGCTTGATCCTCAATCTTCAAGCAGACCCAACGGTTGTCGCCAATCCTCATCACCTCGAACAACTCATCACCAATCTGGTCACGAACGCGCTTCACTACTCCGAGGCATCGACGCCAGTCACGATTCAAATCGTTGACCGAACACTGACCGTGACCGACGAGGGTAAAGGCATCGCGAAGGACGTTCTTGAGCGCCTCGGTGAGCCATTCAATCGCGGCGATCTCGGAAGCCAACCTCGAAAAGGCAACGGCCTCGGTCTCGCTTGGGTGAAATCTATTTGCCGCCTCTACGACTGGTCGCTCGGCATCGAATCACACGCGACTGGCACAAAGATCCAAGTCACCTTCCCTCCGGAAGACGAGTAACTCAAAGCTTCAGGCCGAAGCCAAAATACGGCCCCCTGACAGCCTTCTGGCGATTTCTCTAACGACCTCCGAAACTGATTGCCGATTTAAATGCGACTGAGACCGGTTTCGGGCCTGTCGATTTCCGGTCTCGAGCTTGCAGATAAGGTGACGTCGCTCATAGAGACTGACCCGGGAGGTTCATATGAACACAGCAGTTAGCTTCAGATTCTTCGTGGCCCTCACGCTTCTCGTCTCGGCCTCGAATGCGTTCGCTTTCAACGAGACGATTTGTTCGGGTGTCGTTAATGGCGAGGAGGTCGCTCACGCAACACGCGTGAACCCTTATGAAGTCGACGGCGTTGAATTCTACCGCGATAAACACTCATCAGTCGTTCTCGATATGGACCCGGCTCGTGAGCAAACAGAGCTTCGTCTTCGAGTCATTGACCTCAAGACAAAACAAGTTCTAGCGACGGCACCTCGTGAGTCACGTGAGATGGGCTCAAAAGTCGATATGGATCAGCTCGTAAAGACTTTCTCCGGTCGTTCGTTGAAAGTTCAAATCACGTGCGAGAATGAGTACGGCGATTAAGACTCGAGAAGGAAGGCTTCGCGCAGGAATGCCGTGATCTGACGGCGCGCCGGCGTGATTGCCTTCCGGACGGTTGCATAGCCTGCAAGATAATGGTTTCTCGCTTCTGGTAAATCGACAATTCGCTTAAAGATCGAACCGAATTCGGCATGCCGCGATTCAACGAGATCTGTGTTCACGATCATGTCTTTGTGCGAAAAAAGCGTCAGGACCGGTACCTTAATTTTCGAAAGATCAAGGTAGTAGACGTAAGTCACAAGGTTCACCATCGCCGTCACACCTTCAGCCCGATATTTCGGAGTCCAAACTTGCGCCTGCGCTTTTGTCATTGGATTTAGAACCCGATGGGTCCCGATCGTTAAACGAGCGACGATCCAACCCAACGGGCCGGACGCAAACATGACCTTCTTGTCGGCTGGGTAATGATTCGGACTTAAAAGCACGAGGGCTGCGATGTCGTTACGATCGAGATTCTCCATCGCCAAGTGAATCGCAAGCGGAGCGCCGGTTGACATGCCGACGAGAACCACTTTGTGACCAATTTTTCTGCCGATCGCGAGAGCCTCGCGTGCATCGTCGATCCAGTCCTGCGGGGTTACCGAATAAAAGTCTTCGCCATGAGTGAGACCATGGGCGGTCAATCGTGTGTAAAACACATTCGCACCAAGATCTTGGGCGACCTCATCGAAGACAGGGTACATCTCCCCGCGACTCGCGCTGAAACCGTGTATGTAAACAATTGAGATTGGCCGTTTGTCCTTATTCACCGGATCTGCCCAGACAATACCTTTGGCCGCGCCCGGCTTAATGTCGGGATGCTTCGCTTCACGCCGAGCGATAAATCGTTCGAGGTCATCAAGCTTTTCGATCGCTTCGATTGCGTCGATCACGACCCCTGGCGGATCAGGGCTGAAGTAAAAATAGTTACCGACCATTTGCCCACCATCACGCTCGTTTCAGAGACAGTCAATTCTTGGTTTCACGCGAGAGAAGCCTCTCGAACTTAAGGCTGGCTTCGCAAGCGGCCACTATCGGTGTCGTAAGTTCTTATTTACACTCAATAATAGAGTGAAACTAAAATATAAATTCATCCTCTTTTTCGTTCCTTTATTCACGTTGGCGCTCGTCGCTGTTTCAGCGTTGAACGTGCGACTTTTTGAAAAAGACAAAGTCGCTTATGTCTTTCTGTCGACGCTTGAAACGACAAAGATTTCGTCCAACATTGTGGCGAACGAACTGACGTCGCAAAAACCACTTCTTGAAATCTTGATCTCGGCATTCGACTTCGCTTCACACCGCTTTCCAGATTCTGCAAAATCTCTTCTTCAAACAAATTCGAGCGTAGCGTCCGTCACCGTTGAAGCTCTCGAACAAGGTCAAGCAAAGTTGCTCGACGGTTTGGGCACAACACCAAAAGAACTCGAAACTGCGCTTGCAAACCGTCAAGCGGATAAACTCGAAACACGCCCTATCTTCTTCGACACCCGTCCCGATCTATGGGCGCTGTCGCACAAGTTTAAGGTCAAAGGCTACGGCGTTGAAGACTACCGAATCACGGTGATCTATCGAAGCAATCCGCTTCAGGAATTTCTAACTCAGCCTCGTTATTTCGACATGTTTCTCGTTTCTACGGCAGGCAAGGTTCTCGCAAAGCCGAAGACACTAACGGAACCCCAAACTTTGGATCTCGTCAGCGGTCGCTTCGCGGATCTCGGGATCGAGCAGCGACAGCCTTCGACCCGCGAATACGCTGTGCCAGATACGAACGGTCGAGTCAGTTACCTCATTGCGTGGGCACCCGTGCCAGGAACCGATTTGGGCTTCTTGTCTTTGACACAGAAAGCGAAGGCCATGAAAGCCGTCAACGAAATGAAGACCACATCGGCGGGCTTCCTTTTGCTTCTGCTTTCAGTCGGATTGATCGCGGTTTTGCTTTTGATCCGGGCTTTAACGAACAACGTCGAGTCACTCACACACTCCCTCTTGCGATTCTCGAAAGGTGAACTCGATACGAAATCGTCGATCCAATCGAAAGATGAAATCGGGCTCATGTCGACAGTCTTTAATACGATGACCGATCGAATCCGCGAGTTACTCTCAGCTTCGATGCAGCAAGCGCGGATGGAAGGCGAATTGAATACGGCACGAACCGTTCAACAGAACCTTGTCCCGTCGACAGACTTTAAAAACAAGCGCGTAGCTGTTCGCGGCTACTTTGAACCCGCCTCAGAGTGTGGCGGCGACTGGTGGTATTACCTCGTTCACGAAAATCAATTCTGGTTGATGATTGCCGACGTGACCGGCCACGGCGTCGCATCTGCGCTTTTGACAGCCTCTCTCAGAGCCGGTGTCTCCGCGCTCAAAGACATCCCGAACTTGAGTCTCGACTCTTATGTCGAACAGCTGAACCGGGTGATCCACGACACCGGAAAAGGCAAGTTGATGGCGACGTATTTCGTATCGTGTACGGACCTCACCACCGGTCATACCGATTACGTCAATGCGAGTCACTGGGCGCCGCTTCTGATTCGTGCAAAAACAAACGAACGCGAAGACTCATTCGAAGTCCGCGGCGGCCCTCGTCTCGGTGAGAGCCCCGAAACGAAATACAAAAAAGGCAGCGTAACTCTTGAGCCAGGCGACGTGCTTCTCGCGTTCACCGACGGCCTCAGCGAATTCGCGAATGCTGAGGGGCGCGAATTCGGCGAACGTCGCATTAATAAATGTCTCTCGAAATCGGCCGACGCGAAGGCGGATCTCGACACGTTCAGGAAGAACTTACTCAAAGAGTTTAAGAACTTCCAGAAAGAGACGCCGCTTCCAGATGACCTCACGTTCAGTTTCTTCCAAGTGTTCCCAGACCGTGTGGCTGAAGCGAAGCCAGGACAGGCCGCCGTTTGAAGCGAGTCAGTGAGATCGTCTTATTCGGATTCTTAGCGATCGTCGGCTTTGCCGGCGTTTGGCTTTTGCGTTCGCATTTGCATCTCTCGTCCTTTTCACAAAGCAGCGAAAAAACGGATGGCAGCCTCTCGACATCGTCTTCGGACGTTCGCGTAAAGCCGCCTCAAGAAGTCGCGTGGACGAATGCCTACGGCCAGACAGGCGTCAATTATGGCGACCAAGTCTACGTGGGCGCCGACTCTGAAGCGAAACTCGATCTTCCAGATCTCGAACTCGAGATTCAACAAGGCAGTCTCTTAACTATTTTGAAGTCCGAAGAAACTTCAAACATCAATATTGCCGAGGGACGCGCAAGCTTTACGCTCTCACAAGGCAAGTCCGTCGGTGTCTCTGTCGGTAACGAAAAGCTTCAAATCTCTGGCGACGAAGGCTCGAAGCTTGAACTGACTCGACAGAACGACGCAGGCACCTCGACCGTCGGCTTTTCCGTCACTCAGGGGACAAGCTCAATCGCCCTCCCGAACGGAAAGTCGTTTAAAGGAGAAGCAGGTTCAAGCTTCGTCGCCAAGCAAGCCGCCGGAGCCGCATTCGAGCTTGCGACTTACGAAATCAAATCGATTTTACCTCAGAAAAATTCGGCTTTTCTCGCGAAGCAGACTGTCAACCTCCGTTGGAAAACGACAGGTACGGGTCTCACCGATTTGAAACTAGTCATCTCAAAAGATCGAAACTTCAAAAACATCGTTGCGACTTATGAAGCGAAAGGCTCGCAAATAAACATTCAGGCACCGAATGAGCCAGGCGACTACTACTGGGCGGTCACCGCTGACGCGAGCGGGATCGAAATCTTCGGTGAAAAACGAAAATTCGCGATCATCGAGCTTCGCGCGCTCAATATCATCGACCCGATTTTCGAATTCAAAAAGCCAGGCGTCTGGGGCGTGAAAGCCGTACTCGAGGAAATGGACCTCGCAAGCAACTATCGGATTCAAGTGGATGACACGGCCGACTTCTCGAGCCCCTTCATCGACGAAAACTCGAAGACAAACATTGCCGCTCTGATGCTCGAGAAAAAGCAGGGCTTGGTTTATGTTCGCGCAAGGCCAGAGTACGCAACGATCCGTGAACACGCGCCGTGGTCGGACGTTGTCACCTTCAACGTACCAGAGCCACCGGGAACCCCTACACTTCAAGCTCTTGCCACTGGCTCGCGCGCCTTCACCGTCTCATGGGACAAAACTAAGAATACCGATTCGTACGTCGTCGAGCTTTCAGAGCGATCCGATTTCAGATCTGCGGAATCTTTGAAATCTGAAGTGAATGAAGCCAACGTGACGTGCTTGAGAAATCGACCGCGCTTTGCGCGAGCGAACAGCCATCAAAATAACGGTGTCTACGGGCTCTGGAGCGATCCAATTCTTCTTCAAGGCTGCGTCGAGCCCCTCACTTTTGAGTCTTCGTCGATTACGCCACCTTATTTGCCGCGATTTAAGAGGCACCTGTTTTCGAAGCTCGACTTCACGTGGAAGGGCGACACGCTCGGAAAAGATGTCACGATCGAGATCTCGAAAGACCCAAGTTTTAAAAAATCAGTTCGCTTGAAAACAAAGAGTGCGCAGATCTCGCGAGAACTCCCTGATCGCGGAACTCACTACGTGCGCGCGATTCAAAATTTGAAAGCGGACTCGTACATCACTCAATTCTCAAAGGTTCTCAAGGTTGAAGAGACCCCGTTTGCGGACTTGAAAGTTCCGACTCTGACTTCGCCGCCGCTACGCGAAACCTTTTTCATGCAGAAAGCGATGCCGATTTCGGTGGTCCTTAAGTGGGACCAGGTTCCCGACGCTCGCGGTTTTGATGTTCAAGTTTCGAGAGAAGCCGATTTCAAAGATGTCCTCCTCGAGAAAACGATTCGTTTAGCGGCTCTGCGACTAAATCAGTCGATTACAGATTCTGGCACCTACTACTGGCGCGTACGTAGCTATCACGAGCACGCGCTTTCAGGCTGGAGTGAACCTCGATCCTTTGCGGTGGTTTATGCGAAATAAACTCACTGCACTCACGCTCTTAATAACGATGAGCTTCGCGCACCTGCCGCAAGGGCTCGCCGCAAGGAAGGCTCGCATTCATGCGAAATCTGTCGCTGAACAGATGGATCGTATCAACCGCTTTCAAACAGATTGCCTCACTCTTATCAAGAGCCCGGCTGAAGTCTTCCAAGTGGTTGAGGTCGGCCCGAAATCTCCCTCTGGTTCCTACCCGGTACGAGTTCGCGGCAAGAGCTTAACCGACATCGCCGTGTCGTTCGATTCCGACGAAATTTCTTACCGAAGAAAAAACGGGACGATGGCCGCTCTCAACTTTGCACTCAAGAGTTCGTCTCTCTTAAATGCAGAGACCAGTGAGTTCTCTTTCGTTATGCCCGTCGGTGCCGAAGAGACCGCTACGACTCGCATCTTGGTGAAGTCTGACGTTGACCAAATTTATCTTCTCAACATCGGACTCGATGCCCGGGGGCAAGTTCGCTTAGCCGAACTCGATCCAGTTCTCGATTTCTCGACGAAAACGAAGCTTTGTCCAAAATCAACATTACGACTCGAAGGTGGTCTCACGGGTCTCGCTCTTGCGCAGAAGCTCACCTCAATGAACGGCGAGTTGAATTACGATGCCGTAGCAACGCCGACGCTCGGACTAACATATCAGCGGTCGACAAACCCGAAAGTGGAGCAGATTTTTTCATTCACAACGTCGAGTTTCAAATTGAAGACCGCTCAAACTTTCGGTGAAGATACGAACCTACGAACATACCGAGCGGGCGTCATGATTCAAAAACGTGAGACGACTTGGGTGCGCCAATTTGGTGAAAGCGCGTTTCACCCGCTTTACCGCTACGGTCTCAATCTAAGAAACGCCCCTCTTGCAAGAATTGATTTAGCTGACCGGCTCGAAATCGAGACACCGATCGCGGTTGAGCCTTCAGTTGGCGTCGGCTTCAATCATTTCTCCGCAAAAGCGTTTATGCTAAATGGATATGTCGACCTTCGATACCCGTATGTCTTTGGCGGCACTGCGACCGGCAACTTGGGTTTTGCCGCAGGTGCCAGTTATTCACTCGCAATCACACGCTCAATTACGATTGGCACCCGCCTTCAATTCCAAAAAGACTCGTTCAAATACTCGCGCTCCGAGGGCCTCGACCGGTCGGGAACTGCGGATCTCAGCACTCTTGAACTTGAACTCTCGATGGGAGTTTTATTTTGAATCCTCATCTCCGAACTCATTTTAGCACTCTCGTTGCAGTTCTCTTCGCAACACTGGTCTCGAGCGGTTGCTTGAAAGAGACAGCGTCAGTTCTTTTCGACTCGACTCGGGTGCCGACTGGGACGGTGGCTCTTGCTGCATCGAAGTATACGAATACGTCATCAGTGACTCTGAACGTAACCACGACAAACGCGACCGAAATGGCGATCTTCATCGATCGAACTTGCGGTTACTTTAACGCTCCCGAGTGGGAACCAGTCACAGCCACGAAAGCGATCACGCTACCTCCCGCAGAGGGCCCGCATCAAGTCGCCATTCTTTTCCGAAATGAGGGCCATTATCAGAGTGAATGCCAAACACTCGACGTCGTCTACGATGTCACACCGCCAACGGCACCTGGTTCACTCGCTGTTCGTACACGCACAACGAATCTAACGGCGTCTGCGCTCTTCGGCTTCGCATCTTCGACAGATCTCTATTCACCGATCGAAAAATATCAGGCACGTGCAGTCACGACAGGCGGCACCTCCCTCAGCGCCTGGACGGACATCACGGACCTCACAACGGTTTCAAGTCAGACGCACTATCTGACCGGTCTTTCTTTGGTAGATGGGACGAGCTACGCCGTCGAAGTCCGCGCGCTCGACGCCGCAGGCAACTTAAGCGCTACCGCTCGAAGCTCGAACTTTGAAGCGGGTCCAACACTTACCGTCGCAAACAAATATTTGTACGCACCGTCTGGCACCTTCGCTGTCGCTATCACTTTGAGTCGCGCAATCACTTCGGCACTCACGTTACGTGTTCAAACCGAACCGATCGACGCAATCCCCGGCGTCGACTATCTGCCCGCCGACTATACGTTGACAGTCAACGCGGGCGCGACCAGTGTGAACGCGACTCTAATGCCGCTCGATTCTGTTTTGATCGGCGTTAATCGTAAGTACAAACTCAAAGCGGCCGAATCGCCCTCGGCTGTTCATTTTGCCTCGAACACCTTTGAAACTTTTGGCGTCGCTATCAACGGAGCGGCGGTCGATTCAACAGGCGCTTCGTTTGTGGCGGTCGGCCCTCATTCGTCTTGCTTTGTGAAAGATGCAACCGATATCCGGTGCCTCGGTCAGCAAACGAACAACGGAAGTCAGTATTGGACAGAAACAGTGCCCGCCTCGACGGGTGTGCAGATTTCAGATCCGAGCGGTATCGCGGTTACAAAAATGACGAGTGGCGGTCAAACGTGTGCGCTTGACCAAAATCAAGGCCTGGTGTGCTGGGGCTGGAACGGCGGGTTCGCCGTCGGCGATGGCTCAATCGGTACAACACCTTACCTTCCGATCTATCCGTTCTACGACGTCATTGACGTTTCGTCGTCGGGCTACGGGACATGCATCATCCACGATGGCGGCGTCGTCGAATGCTGGGGTAAGAATACAAACGGTCGCTTTGGAACAGGCACCACGACGACGTCGGCCGCCAACGTTCACCCCACCGGCTACGGCCCTTCCGACACGCCACCGGCACTTCCCACTAAGATCGCTTTAGGCGTCGGACACATGTGCTTGCTGCTAGATGACGGCAACGTTAAATGCGTGGGTTCGAATGAGAACGGTTCGCTGGGTAATGGGAATGCGGGAGTGACACAGTCACTTTCTTTCGTGAATGTTACATTGCCGGCCACAGCAGATGATTTGATCGCTGGGCCCTACTCTGTTTGCGCGCATCTGACAGATGGTCGCTATGCTTGTTGGGGCGATGTCATTCATTCGACGATTGGGCTGACAGACGGTCTGGCAGCGCAAGTCATTCCGACCGTTGTCCCGAATTTCCAGAATGCGAAAAGAATTGCGCTTGGCTCTTATCATGGCTGCATTGTCAATGCGACCGATGATCTCTACTGCTGGGGCTACAATATGATGGGCTCGCTTGCGAATCCGATCATCAAGTACTCAGTAAACTTCTCTCGCGCGAGTCTCTTCACAGAAAAAGCAAGGGACGTCTCAGTCAGTGAATATACGACTTGCGCAACTTCAACTGGCGGCGGTGCTTACTGCTGGGGCGCTGGTGACGATACGACTGGCGACTACCAGCGAGGGAACTACACGGCCTTTCAAACACAAGGCGGACATCAAAGTCTGAAGTCAGACGTGGTTAGCCTTCGAATGGGTTTTGGTCTTGGATGCGTGATTAAAACTGATAAGACAGCCTGGTGCTGGGGCACAAACGTTCTAGCCACAGCAAACGATGCGACTGACAGCTTTTACTCACTTCAAGCGAAGCAAATTTACAGCGGCACGGTCATTGACGTTTCGAGCGGCTCAAACCATGTCTGCGTTATCGCCGAAGCCGACAAAAACGTGTACTGCAAAGGCAAAAATACATACGGGCAACTTGGAGACGGCACAACGACAGACTCGGACGTCGTCTTCAAACGTGTTCTTACACTTTCAAATGTGAAGCAGATTTCCGCCGGCCCCGAGTACACCTGCGCAGTCACCGAGCTTGGTAGCGTGTCATGCTGGGGGCGCGGTCCGAACGGCCAACTTGGATCGACCGTCGCAGGCAACTTCACGTCAACTCCCATTTCCGTTTCATCACTGCCGTCCATGAGTTCCGTTCGCGTCGGCCGACTTCACGCCTGCGGCATTGCGGGCACAACCGGTTTTGTTTACTGTTGGGGTGACAATTCCTATGGTCAAATCGGCAACGGCACAACAGGTGGCGTAACCGCACCGACTCAAGTTTCTTCTGTCTCCAGTGCTGTCCGACTCGCTGTCGGCGGTGCTTATACCTACGTGAATACGGCCGCAGGGAGCGGGCGCTGTTGGGGCTCAAACGCTTACGGGCAACTTGGCGTTGGGAACAATAAAATCAATTTCCCTACGCCATTTTCGTGCGGTCTGTCTGGTTCAGCTGTGGCAATCGCGGCTTCCGAATACGTGAGCTGTCTTATCAATTCGGGGTTTGTTCAATGCGCGGGCAATAACACAGCTGGTGCCGCAGCCGTTGGAAACGCGGCAGAGTACCTTTCACCCACCTACTCGCCCAACACCGAGATTTCAGGTTCAGAGATCGGTTTGAGTACTATATCCGACGGCACGACGGGTATTGCTGTTTTCGGTTGTGTGCTCGCTAAGTACCCTGGCTCGACGTCAGGTCGCGTGAATTGTTGGGGTTCATCAGGTTACGGTATCGGCGCGCTCACGAAAGGGCGTGAAACCCCGAAGCGAATCAAATTCGACTGAGAATCAAGTTCGACTAACTTTTAGACGACTGTCAGCCATCAGGAGTTTCACGAGGTTCGGGTAGCTGAAAGGCGGCCGTCAGCGACGTTATGGCTTCGATGAAGCCTCGTGAATGAGCGCGGACTCTGCAGAAGAGACCTCTATGCAGATCGCCTACATCAAACACGCACGCCAACAGCTGCTTTCTTTCGTGAGCTCAGTTTCATTTTTAATTTCGTTTTCAATTTCAGTGTTTACAGCTGTGTTCGCTGTTTCAAGTGTGAGTTTCGCGAAGGCCTCTGGCCGCGCGTGCATCGATGCCTTTGCTGGCCGACACGCCCCGTCTGCTTCGGACCTCTGGATCGAGAGCCCGTTTTCTCCCGGCACCAAATACACAGCGAAATCTCGTGGCCTCTCGAACGAACTTTACGATCAGATCGTGAAGACGACCGAGAAGGCACTCGGTGTCTGCGGGCCAGGTTGCTTAATGGTCGGTCTCGGTCGCAGCCCGACGCCGATCATCGCCCAAGCACAGATCCAGGGCCAATACGCGATCTCGATGCCACTTTCTGATTTCCGACCTCTACCTGGCTTCAATGAAAGTTCGGCTCGGCTACCGAAGTTTCCAGAGCCGTACGATTCGCCCCAACTTGCACCGATGTTTCATGAATTATCGGCTGCGGAAGAAGCGTTACTCTTCAAACACTTTGACGGCTTTATCGGCTCACGTCTTAACGGCCTCACACGCATTCTTCTTGTCGATTTCTCTCAATCCGGCGCAAGTCTCTACGCGACTCAAGCGTATCTCGAGAAGTGGCTCTCGCAAAAAGCGAACGCGCCTGAAATAAAATCACTCTCGATTGGCGAAGATACGTACGCGTCTTACTCAAGCAAGATGCAAAACATCTGGGGCGTCACCTCTTACCGCTTGAATCTACGGGCCTTCTCGCCGCTTGCTCGCGACTTCAACGATGCGAAATTTGATAACTGGTCCGAATACACAAGTTACGAGCTCGGTGGCCGTTACGGTGAAAATAGAAAAAGCGAAAATGGCAACACCATCCATCCGTACTTTCAGTTGCGAAATACGCTCGCGCTCATGAACCTCGCACGCACGAACGATCGCACTCAAGTGCCCGATACCACCAAGCTCCCGAAAGATGTTTTCTGGGACCTCGAAACGAAAACGGCTCGACACCGTACAACCGGTAACCCCGTCGAACTCAAATTCGGAGACTGAACATGGGCGTGAAAGAAAGTCTGGCGTTAGACCACTTCTACATTAATGTTTCGGCCGAAGAATTCGACGAACTCAAAAAACTGGTCGACGTCTTTCGGGCGATCAAACACGAAAAGGTTGTTACAACGACCGATCAATGGGAAGGCCTTTACCTTTACTCAAGACCCTGGAGTTATCTCGAAATTCTGCGTGCTCGCAGAGTGCCAGGATTTCTAGGTCTTTGTCTTTCGCCTGTCCAGCCTCAGTACTGCGATGCCTCGAAGATTCTCGAAGAGCTTCCGCTGAATTGGCACACCTTTCACCGTGTCTTGAAAGACGGGACACCTTGGTTTCACGCATACTCGCTCGAGGATGGAAAGAACGACAACGAAGCCCTCTTTAGCCCGTGG
>CAJYOV010000007.1 GCA_913776405.1 Pseudobdellovibrionaceae bacterium | reverse complement strand
TCAAGCCTGATCCGCAAACTTTGTTGATCGTGAGGCACGGAGTCCGGTTAACGCGCGCGCTTTATCAAGCAGAACGTCATTACCACCGAGCGTGTCGAAATCTTTCAAAAGACCGCCCGACTCTTTTTGCGCAGCTGGTGTCGCGGCTTGAGTCGACTCGTCCGAAGCCGATGCCGTGACAGAGACCGAGAGTGCAAGCGCCGAGAGAAGAAGCTTGGTCATTGCTGTTGATGATTTAATTGCCAATTTCACTGCGCACCTACCGGAGTTGCTGTTGGAGCTGGCGTCGGCTGAGATTCAGTCGCGCTCGGAAGAACGTTCATACGAACGATGGCCTTCGTTTGGAAAGGAGCCAACGTGTCGTTCGGGATCTTCGTGGTCGACGTAATCGAAATTTCTTTATCGACGGTACCGAGCTTCTGAGTCGCAAGCGGCTTCCAGTTGATCGTACAGTTCATCGTGCTGGTCGCGCCTTGAGTTCGCGATGTGACGCAGACGCAGTTTGTGCCGCCGCCCATGCCCATGCGATCGCAACGGTTGAAATCAACCGTGATGAACGATTCGTTGAACGGATCGTAAACCGAGAAATTGATCGTGTTCTCTTCGCCGCGAACGACGTCGATAGCGTCGCCGAGTGTTGTGATCGGTGGACGAAGGCTTGTCGCCACGACAACCGATTTCGCGACCGACGACGACGATTCGCCGTAGCGGTTGATGGCGCGAACCGAGAAACCGAGAGTGTCTTTTGTTTTTGTGAGTTCTTGATCTCTGAGGTCGAGAACCATTTTAAAGACGTAGAGATTTGGATCTTTCTGGTCGACGGTCGGAACTTCGTACTGGTAGCGAACCGCGTTCGCCAATGCGTTGTACGACGTCTTCGTCGAATTGGCCGACAAGATTTCGATGCGTGGGCGCATGTTATCTTGGTTGAGCGCTGAAGCGTCACGAACGGTGATTGTGAACGGCACAGCCGAATCGCCTTCACGGTAAGTCCGTGTTTCATCTAGCGAGATGTTGACGACTTCAGGCACGAGCGCACCGCGAGTGACCCAGACAGGGATCTGGATCGACTTACCGAGGATCGGCGGAGCAAGTGTTGCGACTGTGACATCGATGTGTGCTTGCTTCGTGTAGTTCTGTTCCGTGTAGCCCTTTTCTGGCGTCCAGACGAACTCACCCGTTTGCATGTCGTACTTCGCATTTTTGAAATCTGCGAGGTTCGTGACAACGACTTCGTAGTCTTGACCGAGAACCGGCTCGTGCCCGTTCACCGCTTGAAGGAAGGCGCCCGTGATCGTAGTTTTACCTTCTGCACCTTCGTGGAAGCTGATGTAGTCAGCCGCACGAATGCGAAGCATTTCTTCGCTGGCAGGTGGATTTCGGTCGTCCCCTTTTTGAGTCGGTGGAACGCCGTTACGAATGTTTTCCGCCTGACCTGCAAGCGGATCTTGTTTTGAACAAGAACCTCCAACAAGAGAGAAGGCCGTCACGAGGACCGCGACAGCCAGCGAAAGTCGACGCTGCAAATTCATAGGTTGCATGTTTCTAGTCACTTCAGATTACCCCTCTATCAGCCTTGACCTGTACGACGGAACATAAATGGATACGAAACTTTCACGCTCACGCCACCTTCTGGAAGTGGGAACTTGAGTGAGCGCATGCGAGATACGACGCAGTTTTCAACCATGCTCGAGTTCATCGTCGAGTTGTCGAGACCCGCCGTTGTCACTCGACCATTGCCACCGATCGTGAAGCGAACCGCTACGCGACCTGCGAGGCTTGGCGAAGATTGAAGACCCTGCTCGTAGCAGAAACGGAATTGACCCATGTGACGGTTGATAACGTCAGCGATGAGATCGCGATCGAGACCACCCTCAACGAGAGCTTCACGACCGAGTGGAATTGTCGATGTACCTGCTGAACCAATGAGGCTCAGCTTGCCGTAACCTGCTTGACCGCCGCCACGACCTTTTGTGCCGTAACCGCCGCCACCTTGCATGTTTGAGCCAGCGCCGAGTGGAGCTGCTACGAGACCTTTTCCGTAAAGCGTTGTTTGCATACCGCCTGAGCCGCCTTTACCGCCGAGGCCTGGGCCTGCAGACGCGATCACTTGACCGAGGTTGATACCGCCGCGCTGCTTGCCGTTCGCCATCGAACCGAAAACTGCGAGAGCGCCCATGCGCTTCACGCTCGCCGTCTTTGTCGGTTGAGTTTTAACAGTCTTGCTTGTGCGCGCGATCGTTTGCTTTTGAACCGTTTGGTTCAATTGCTGAGGTTGAATACGCTCTTGTTTTACCGGGATCTTCTTCACGATCTGAACGATCTGTTGAATCTGCTTCTCTTCGACGCGCTTGTCGTTCTTTAACAAGAACATCGAAAGAATGAACAGAACCTGGAGAACGGCCACGACACCAAGTGTTTTGTGCCAACGCTTTGGCGGCTCTTCCGAAACCGTATGGTTCCGAATCGTTTCGCCAACGACGCCGACCAAACGAAGGCGGCCATCCGCAACAGCGATCGGCGCTTTCTCGATCGACTCACGCTTCACAGTGCCGAGTTCCTCGAATTTGATGTTCTTTGCTTCAAGTGCGGAAGTGTCAGCGACGACTTCAACACGACGGGTGTCTTTGCGTGAAACGACAACAGCCGAATCGCCACTCACCATGAAGGTGCGAACAGCTTTTCCGTCTTTGTTCTCGAGAATCAGTTTCATAACTTTGCTCCTGGTTCCTGTCGTCTAAGAGTTCGGGCCCCGTTCTTCCCTCAATCCTAGACAGCATTTTCTAATTCAAAATCCTAAACCAAACTTTTAAGCCTGCTTTCGCAGTTCAAACTCTAGTGTCGTGCGGACGACTTTTTCAGTCGGTCCTTGAAGTCCGTGCGCACGCCGAGGAGTGCATCAAGGACCTTGTCGTCTTCAACCGTAGTTACGGCTTCGTCCGAGAAATGGTATTTACCCTGGACTAGGACATCTTCGAAAGAAACGTCCGTCGTCTTTTGTTTTCGCTTCGGCTCCGCCTGCGCTGTCGCGGGAGCTCCATCAGCAGAGCCCTTACCAGATTCAGTGGCTGCGACCGCCGAAGAACCGGCGAGGAGTGCGAGAAGTGCGAGTGTGAGTGCTTTCATTACTTCGTAACTCCTTGTGCCGGTACTGCCTGCGAAGGGCTTGCGCTTGAGCCAGTTGTTGATTCGAGTGATGCCAGACGGCCTTCCAAGTAAGAAACCATCGTTGCTTGGCCGCTCATCTTACGGACAAGAGCCAAGAGAGCTGTTAGTTTTTGACGGTCAAGTGGCGCTTCGCGAACAGCTTGCTTTGCGCCCTCGATCGAAGCGAGCGTTGGCCGCTCCGTTGCAACTTCTTGTTTCGCAGCCAACGTCTGAAGTGCTGGCTTCTTTGTTTCCGGCGCAATCGCCGCAAGTGTTGCGACTTCGGCCATGACCAATTTGCGACGCGCGCCTGACTCTTCATCGAGAGACTTCTCGAGTTGAGCGATCGCTTGATCGTTTTGCCAGAACTCGCCAACCTTCTTTGTCACATCGTTTGCGCGAATTTGGTGCGGAGCCGCTTGTTGCGAAAGAAGGCTCAAGTACTGAGATTCTTCTTCCGGAGACAACCCTTCCGGCATTGGGAGCGCAAGAACTTCTTGGTAAAAGCGTTCGCTCTCTTTACCTAAAAGGTCCAGAGTCGCGAGTTGCGCAGTCCAGTCACCCGACTCGATTGCACGCGTTGCGAGTTTTTCTGCGTCTTCAAGAAGACCGATGCGGTTCTTCATCGTCGCAGCCAGCTTCTTCTGGTTTGAGCTATCGATTGTCTGTGGGCCGAGCTTCGTTTTCAATTTCGAGTAGTCGTCGAGAATCACCGCACGGCGAAGCGCTTTGCCAGCATCCGTCGACGCCACGCTTGGTGTCGCGACCGCTTCTTTCGCCATCTCGATCGAACCTGTTTTGCCGTACAACTGAAGGTAAAGATCGGCAAGAGCCTCAGGACTCTTCGCGATGATAGCTTTGTTCTTCTTTAATTCTTTTACCGGCTCTTTCGAATCGAGAACGAGTTGAGCTGCAACCGACGCATTCTTCTCTGCGTCTTTTGAGTCTTTCAAGAACTGCGCGTAATAAGGCTTCGCGTCTTTCGATGCGAGCTCTGCATACATCACGAGCTTCAAAGACTTTTGCTCTTTTG
>CAJYOV010000006.1 GCA_913776405.1 Pseudobdellovibrionaceae bacterium | reverse complement strand
CTTGTTTTTCATTGGACAACAATGCAAAGACAGATTCGTGTCGAAGGTCGCGCTGAGAAACTACCAGCGGCAGAATCAGACGCGTATTTCGCAGGGCGTGCGCGCGGCAGCCAGATCGGTGCGTGGGCCTCGCCTCAAAGTAAGGTTATTCCCGATCGTGAAACGTTAGACCGCTTGGTCGATGAAACTGAGGCGCGATTTGCAGAGGGCCCAATTCCGCGCCCTGAATTTTGGGGCGGTTGGCGAATCGTGCCTACGCGAATCGAATTTTGGCAGGGCCAAACGTACCGACTCCATGACCGAGTTCGATTCTTTTGGACCGGTTCGGCTTGGTCGACAGAACGTCTCGCCCCTTGAATTTTCGATCAGCCCGGCGGCCAAGAGAGCGCGCGGCCGCCGATGATATGAATGTGGACATGTGAAACTGTTTGGCCCGCGTGCGCGTTTGTATTGATGACAGTGCGATAGCCTTTTTCAGCGATGCCGGCATCGGCCGCGATTTTTGGTACGAGTGTCATCAAGTGACCCATGAGCGAAGTATCGGCCTGCTCCAAATCGTTTAGAGTCGGAATTTCTTTTTTCGGAATTAAGAGGATGTGAACCGGCGCTTGTGGGTTTACGTCGCGAAATGCGAGAGCGCGGTCGTCCTCGTAAACGATTTGAGCCGGGATTTCTCGATTGATGATTTTCGTAAAAATAGTCATGCGACTATTTAGCGGGAACACCAGCTGTAGGGTCAAGAGTCAGCGCTTCGTGCGCTTTGTCGAAATGACCTAGAAGCCCTTGCAGTCGTTCGCTTGGCTGACGAATGCGCGATGCAATCAGGGCGAGCCTCTCTTTGTGAGACGCAATGTCGGCTGCAACAGCACTCCAGTCAGTATTCGAGTCGGTTTGGCCCGATGCGGGCTTTCGTTCGTCAAGACCGAGGCTGAAGGCACGTAAATCCGATAAGTAGAGTTCCGCCTGCATGATCTCGAGATCCGTTGCAGCCGTTTCGAGATCAGTGAGATCGCGAATCGCGGCCGTGCGCGCAAGGGCTACTACTTTCTGCGCCTTCGAATTCGCACTCAGCTCATGCAGGGCATTGACCTGTCTCGAGAGAAGAGGAAACGTCTGTTTCCAAAAAGTTTCTAATTCGACTGAAGACTCTTTGGCCGCAATTTTCTCACGAGCGGTCAGCAGCTGTTCTTTTGCGCGATAAACGGTCGAGACGATCTCGAGCCCGAGCGATTTCACAGCGCCATCTCGGCGTTCAGCGTCCAGCCACTTCGCATGCGTTTTTCGACTGAGAACTAAAACTTCGATTTCGTCGGAGACGTTGTCGATCGGTTTTTGAACGTCAGTTTCGATCTTCTCTGCGAATTGACCAGCGCTGATGAGGCCTGCTGCGCGAGCGGATTCAAGGTCCGACAAGCGAGCCGTCAGTTGCGCGCGCTTTGATCGTGCTGACTGAAGTGCGCCGATGACGTCTTCTGGAGCTTTTAAGTTCTGTGACGCAACTCCAAGACAAATTGCGAGGAGGCAGCACCCTAATACGTGCGCTATTCGAACCGCTTGGGGCGGTCGGCGTTCGCACGCGCGGCGAAAGGCGAGCGTGATGACTCCAAGTGCTGCGCCGGTGCAGCCGGCGGCACCGATAGCCTCGATGTCAACCACGGAGCCCTCTAGCGCCGCTAAAAGAGTGAAGCCGGTGTGAAACAAAATCGCTCCGAGAGCGACGACATCGCGGCTCTTCAGAAATTTCCAGCGCTGAAGAGTTAGTGACATGGCTGAGATGCCAACGATCGCGGCACCGGAGCCGTAGTAGAGAGTTTGCAAATCGATTTCGGACGCCATAAAGCAGGCCGCGATTTGACAAGTGGCGAGCGAAATCAAAAAGCTGATCGTTCCGATTTCTCGGCTTAAGTGCCAGCCGATCCACAGAAGAGCGAGAGCATCAATCAAGCTAATGCCGAGCTCATCATGAACGAAGAGCGAGGTTAGAAACCGCCAGCCCTCAGCTGCATTTGTGCGAGGTGCGTAGTGCGCGCCAAGTTGCAAAAGGGCCTCGGGCGAGCCGAAGTCAGGTTGGTTGTAGAGCCAAATGCTGAGAAGCGAACAGACGAGAGCGAGCAGAGACGGCGTAAGCCAAGCAATCAGTCTTTCGCGTGTGCGATTGAAGCCCTCGGATTTCGCGTGAGCGGCCAGACCAAAGATCGCGAGTAAAGTCGCGATGAGATGGCCCGTAGAAGCGAGAGAAATGTGGTCGAAAAACGCCGCGTGCATGTCTCAATTTGATCGGCTGATTTTGCTTGAGTCATGAGTCGGAAACGACTTGAATTGACGGCTATGTCACATTCAAAAGTCCATGCAAACTTAGCCGCGCGCGAGTTCGAAAACTTCGATCTTTTTACTCTCGTTCTCGACTCCGAAAGGCTGAAGTCGAATCCGTATCGAGACTCGACTCGCAAACATATTCCGGTGATGGTTCCAAAAGGGACTAAGCCTGCGGTAGGCTGGCCTGTTGTCTTGATGCTCTCTGGCTTTACGGGCAACGGTCTTCAAACGTTCAACGTAAAGTCGTTCGAGGTCGGAACGCCGGAGATTCTCGATCAGGCGCTAGGTCGAGGTGAGGCTCCGCGTGCGATCTTCGCATTCTGCGACGGGATGACCTCGTGGGGTGGTGGCCAGTTCATCGATAGTCAGGGGCAAGGCCAGCATGCGAGCTACGTCTTGAACGAAGTCTGCCGCGATCTCGAAGTTCACTTCCAAGCAAGTGCAGAATCAAACTTGTGGTGTGTGATGGGCGGCTCGAGCGGTGGATATGGTGCTCTTCAGCTTTCGACTTTAGCAGATCGGTTTGGGGTCGCAGTCGCGATTGCGCCAGACAGTTTTTTTGAAGCGAGCCTCTTGCCTGAAATCCGCACGGCTCTGCCGATGATCCGAAAAATCGGGGGCGTGGCGAAAGTCCGCGAAGAATTGCTCCAGGGCCGACTCTCGAAGCGTAAAGAATGGCATGTGATCTTGAATGCGGTGGCGATGGGACTTTGCTATGCGCCGCTTGAGAACGGTGAACCTGTTTGGCCGATTGACGCAGACACGGGGCTTGTTGATGTCCAAACATGGTCTGAGTGGTGCAAACACGATCCGCTTGAATTTTTGAAATCGAGAGCGCCACGTGCAAAACAAGTTCGGTTTTATCTCGATGCTGGAGATCGCGATCAGTTTCAACTTCAATACGGTACAAGACAGATTCGTAATTTGCTGAAGTCTCTGGGTGCGTCTGTGACTTACGTCGGCTTTGATGGCACACACTTCGATCTAGCGGAGCGCCGTTTGCCTGCTTGGACATGGCTTTCACAAACGTGGCGCGTTTGAGGTGGTCTGTCTCTCTCCTGTTCGCTTGAGTTTAAGATGTGACGGAACCCCCGCATCTCTTTGATAACTCAGACAAGAATCTGGCTGAGATCTAGGGTCTCCTAGGGATCGAGGGAGGCGCAAATCTCAATGACAAACGAATCGCCGTGGGCACCTTTAGCCCTTACGACGTTGCTGGCGCTGATGGCGGCTCTGATGATCAGTGCAGCGGCTTCGATTTCGAACGCGGCAACAGTCATTGAGCGGGGGCCTATCGGTGCGCACGTGCCGATACTGACACTCGAAAAAAGTGAGAACCCTCAGAATCAATTGATCGTCTATACGAAGCTCGACCCGAGTTGCCGTCTTCTCGTCGAAGATGAGCAACCGGTTCTTTCAGAATATTGGCTCATGAACGGGCAGACTTATAAGCGCGTGAACCCGCTGATCGTGCGTGGAATTGAAAAACGCATTCAGCGAGTGACCGAAGTTCCGTTCGATCCAAACTCGTTTCAAATCCGATTGGGTGATTTCACTGAGCTTCAACACGATCTCGGCTCGGATCCGCTGATCACGATTCGCAGTGAAGGGCGGCCAGGGCATTGTGAAGCTTACGCGGTCTTGCAACTAGGCGCCTCCGATCATCACCGAGCTCTTCGCCTCGAGAGAGTCTTCGCGAAGTCGGAGAAAAAACTCTTACCGCCGTTTCGTCGTCTCGTGGAATTGACAGTGATAGGCGCTGACGTGACCACTGGTGAACGAGTCTCAAGAACCTTTCAACAAAAACAATAACATCTTGCGTTAAATGCGGCCAATTCGGCACATCACGAATTTCGATTTGCCAATTGTTAGGGTCGGTTTTATTCCTGCGCCTCGTCATATGGGGGACGACTATGAACATGAAAATCGCTCTGCTCGCAGTACTCGCCACAGCTTACGTTGGAACGTCGGCATGCGCGAAATCGCAAAACGAATCTCTCACTCCATCGGCTGAGTCGGTTGGCGTGACTGAAGAGGATTCTGCTCTCGACGAGTTGGATCCGAACGATCCAAACATCGAAGCAAAGCTCGATGCGTTGGACCAAGCGTACGAAACTGAAACAGGAATGTCAGCGCACCTTCCGACTCCGAATCTTCGCTTGTGGGCCGGTGGTTGCCGTCGTGAAACGTGTGCGGTTTACGCTCATGTCAGCAAGGCTCGTCAATTGTTGTCGTTGTACGTAAACGGCCAACTCGTTGGACAATTTCAAACTTCAACGGGTGCAAAGGGTCACGGCACGCCGAACTTTGATCAGAATCCAAACGGCCGCATTTACGACAAGTACATGTCGAAAGCCTATCCGGGCGGCGACTACAATGGCCTCGGCAACATGCCTTACGCTGTTTTCATTAAAGGCGGTTTCGCAATTCACGGAACGGGTAAGTCGAACTGGCCAAAGCTTGGGACGGCGGCTTCACACGGTTGTATCCGTGTTCACCCGGACAACGCGTACCGCTTCAACCGTTTAGTTCGTGAGTACGGTGTCGCGAACACATGGATCACGGTCGAGAACTAAGTCTCTCGGTCGCTGTTTCTCTAGGTCTTCGTAAGTCTTTCAGCACTG
>CAJYOV010000005.1 GCA_913776405.1 Pseudobdellovibrionaceae bacterium | reverse complement strand
AATTGAAGCATCGCCATTTGAGCTGTCGCATCCTGCATCGCCACGCGGTCCGGACGAAGAAGAAGGAACGACTTACCGCGAATCAACTCTTGCCCTTGCGGATCGTCCAAGTGACCGAAAAGAACTTTCTCCGCGAGAGTGAGCGGACGGTTCAAACGTGTGCGAAGAATTTGAATGCGTTCACGCGAAGTCGCGTAAACCTGTTTCACCATTTCCGGTGTCGTTTCGATCTTAGCCATGGCAAGGCTCCCTTAGGGTTTTTGCTCGATTTCGGAGCTGTTTCGTCGCGCCCCGAGTAGAAGCTGATTTTTTTGAAAGCCATATGAGAATACGCCTCACCGACCTAGACCGACAAGGATTTGTGAAACGCATTAACAGGATCTTCGAGAAGACGCCGTTTGTGTGGCACACTTGAAAGTGATGATCAAAATCGGCGACCAAATCCGAATTCTCCTGGGAGGATGCCTCCTCTTCTGCGTGCTTTCGGGCTGCGCAACGGTCGGCCGTGACCCGCGCGCGCAAGCCGTTTTCGTACGCAGTGATCCGCCAGGCGCTTTGGTTACAGTCGATGGTCGAGACGTTGCTGAAACACCCGCCTATGTTTTAGTCCCGCGGAAGAAAGAGCCGGAACTCACCATTAGTCTGGACGGCATCTCTCGCACGGTAAAAGTGCCTACGAAGTACCGCTGGAGCGGCAGCTTCGCGACGAATCTATGGCTCTACATCGCAGCGCCAATCGGTTGGGGGATCGACTTGCTCTCGGGTGCTGCGTGGAATCCCGAAGACCCTCCCGTCGTGAATCTTCGGAAGCCAGGCGACGACACTGAGTATGCACTCCCCGATCCGTCACGAATCGCGATCGAGCCACCGCTCGCAAACTCACAAGCACTCTCCGATACAGCTGGCCACTTACTCGAACAGACTTTGAAGATGCAGCGCCCGATTCAGCCAAACGAATACGAGCTGCTTCCCTTCGATCAAACGCTCTCGCAATTCATTTCTCGAGGCTCTGACTTCGACGCCCGCGGTTCTTACGACAACGAGCGAAATCTCTTTGCGCGACTGCAGCCAGACGCGATCTGGCGCTCGAAGCTCGCGCTTACGGAGAGCGGCGATTACATCATCAATGCAGAACTTCAAGACGTGCGCACGAAGCAAATCCTCGACACGACGAGCGTGCCGCTTGACGCCGGCGGCGGTCTCGCGCGCACGTGGGCTTGGATGTACGATCTTTTGAATCTTCCGAACACGTTGACCGTATCGAACGTGAACCAGTCGATGACCCTCGAGCGCGCTAACGGCCTACAGCCAGTTGAACTTCGTCGCGCAAGTTCAACGAGCTGGGTCGAGCAAGGTTTGAACTATCTGTCTGCTTTGAGTCTTACGAATATCCCGACTTACCGAACCGGTCGCCCAGGGCGTTGGCAGCTAACGGCCTACCCGCTTGTTCTCGTGTCACGCAAAGTACTTTCGGCGCAAGGCGCGCCCGATCTTGAAGGCCGAGAATTCTACCGTTGGTGGGGCTCGATCGGTTACGGTCCCGAGCTAGGGTATCAGGTCAGCCGGAGTTACATCTACGCAAACTTCTTCGTTCACGGCGCTTGGACCGAAATCAGCTGGCGCGAACGCGGCGAAGATTTTTCGATTACGAAAACATTCGTCACGACCGCATTCGAGGTTGGCTATCTCTATTCGCTGACGGACAACTGGAGCGTTCGCGGCTTCGTGAGTTCGATTTCTGAGAATGCCGATGCCTGGAAAGCCGCTCTGGCACGCTCTTCCAACTTAGTCGGCGGCCCTAATACGTTTATTGGCGACACGACGAACACGACAGTCGGCATCTCGTTCGGCTACTCCTTCGAGCCTCTGATCACGTCTGCAATCAAACGCATCCAGCAAAAGGACATCTTGATCCCGGATGCGCTTCGCAATCTCACGCAAAAATAAGCGAAACGAAAACTTGTTAGCGACTCTAAACTTCAGCGTTGAGCGCTTCTCGCACGACTTCGTAAATTCCGAACGCGGCACCTGCCGCAACCAAGGCAAGTAAGAGATACTTTACGACGGGAGCCATGAACGGTTGGCTTCGTCGGTAATCTGCGAACTCTGAGAACTCGAGAAGTTCGATTTTATGCCTCGGGCACATACCGGGCGATGAGCCCACGTAATCGCATTTGCGACACAGATATTCAGGAACCTGCGGCAGCGGCTCTTCAACTTCGCGATTGACCGCGAAACCCATGCGCTCGAGCTCCCCACGCACAATCAGGCGCTTCTTCAAAGTGGCCTCACGGTACGGATGCAGGCGATTGCAAATTCCTGAGCAAGCCTGCGAAGGAAAGCTCATGCGGAGCGTGAGCGACACAAACAGAAGCCCCCTGGGAATCCAGGAGGCCTTTAAGTTTCTCTAAATCTGACGGAGCTATGGGCCCGAATCGCATCAGCGCGCTCAAATGAATGAGCCGCGCTTGATCTTGTCGACCAAGATTTCTTCCATGATGCGAGGGTTGCGTGGATCAACGGCGAAAAGCGACTGCTGCTCGCAACGTTTTTTCTCTTTCAACAGCCATTCGAGAACATTCGCTCAGCGCTTGTTCTTTTTGTCGGCGAAGAACGGATCGTTCGAGAGAGCATCTTTCGCTTTTTTGAGCGAACGACCTTCTTGTGGATCCTTATCGTTTACCGAGTAGCAATCGAGATCGTAACGTTTTACGTCTTCAGGCAAAACTCCGAGGAAGCGAACGTCAGGCGCCGAGAAGTCTGAGTTCCGAATCAAGGAGGCTGCAGAGCCTGCTTTCAGCGTACGGAAGATGTTTTGCATCGTGTACGCATCGAGATCTCCGAAGAAGTACATCGGCACGCCGAGTTGTTCTTGAAGGAGTTTGCACCAACCACGAACACCGTTCGAAGGAACACCTTGAGCACCCATCACGATACAGTTATGACGCTTTGTCATGCCGTTCGTTACGAGAGTGCCGGCAGTACCTTCTGACTCGACGACGAGAACGAAGTCGACTTTCTTTTTCGTCTTAAGCGTCAAAGATTGCGGACGGTTCTTCGGTTGGAACGGGGAAGTACCGAGAGTTGAAAGGTCGATCGTTGCCGTCGTGTTGTCTGGCAAACGCTCTGTCACGATCAGGTTTTGCGAGTACGTTTGGCCACCGCGATCGTTGGCGTAGCAATTTAATTCTTCACGGTAGACTTCGAGCATGTCTCCGATGAAGTCGATTGCGGCATCGCACTCGGCCTGATCGCCGAAATCGAGAGGTTTCAAACGCTTGTCGGCTTTTACGGCACCTTTCGCGATGTAGTAGTACTCACGATAAGTCTGCACACCGCCCGTTTCGATACGCATCAAGAGCTGTTCGAGCATGAAGATCACGCGCGCCATCTTTTGCACCGACGACACATTCAGTTCTGTACGAACTTTTTTGTCGCCTGGAGTAAGGTAACCGACTTTCGGGTTATAGAATGAGTTATCGAGCGCACACTTGACCGCTTCCAATACTGGGCGGTTTGCGTTTTCGAGCTCAGAGAGCATCGTATCGCAAAGAAGGCGCGCTTCTTTCGGAATGTCTTTCGTTAATTTACGAACGCGGATGACTTTATCCATCGTCTAAATCCTTCTTAAATGATTATTTCGAAGCGCGCGACGTCGTGGCAGATTTGCCAGTCGTTGCGGACTTCCCAGTCGTTGCGGCTTTCGCCGTCGTTGCAGACTTCTCAGTCGTGGCTGCCTTCGCTGTCGTCGCGGATTTTTCGGTGGTCGCAACCTTCACGGTTGTTGCCGACTTCGCCGTGCCTTTTTCTGCGATCGACTTTTCTGCTGCTTTATTCACGCGCGTGCGCGAACGCTGGGTGGTCTCATCGTCGTCGGTCACTTCGATCTCCACGATCTCGGCAACTTCGCCTTCTGAGAGAACATCGTCTTGAGACGAAGCCGAGAAAAGAAGGCCCGCTTTCGCCTGCTTCTCTTTCAGAGCTGCAAGGCGAACTTCTGCTTCTGAAAGATCCTTTTCCGCGTCCTTAGCGTCGCGGCCCAAGAGCTTCTTCAAGCCTTCTTCCGCTTTCTTCTTTCGAGACTCTTTCGCGTTCGTGATCTTTCCTAGGTACTCGATCAGGATCGGGCCGAACTGCTCGATGTGCGCGATCTTTCTTTCGAGATCGGCTTCTTTGCTCTCGCGGCGAATATGACGAGACAGTTTTTGCCCCGCTTGCATCAGCGCACGGCGAATCTCTTCAACCAACTCTTCCGAGCTATCGATCGTCTCTTTAGAAGCGTTCTTAAATTTGATAAACGGTGAAACAACCGACACCGCAAAAACGTACGATCCTACTGGCAATGAGTTCTTCGACTGCTGCAGGCCGTATGCGCGCCAGTTGACTGTCTCAACCGCAGCCGTGATGGCACAAGCACCCTTATCGAATTGAAGCGGAACACGGTTTGCGAATCGAAGAAGTTGAACTTGCTCGTCGCCACCACCGCGATTCAAGAATCGCGCAAGCGCCACTTCGACCACCACCGGCTTGCTGTCGGCGATACGCGGCTTACGCGCAACCACCGAGAAGAAGTCGACGTCTCCTAAGCGGAGAATCGATTTCGCAAGCGACTCTTCACCGATCGTGAGAACCGAGCGAGTTGAAGGTGCTTGAAGTTCCGACTTTTGAATAACCTGATAAACAGTCTTCAACTGCTCTTGGTTCAGAGCGCTTGTCGGAGTATTGATCAAGTTCTTCGGCATGCCGTTTTTGATGAACTCTTTTAGAGTCGAATCTTGAACGCGCGAGAAGCCTGTCTTCAGAAACTTTCCGAATTCGATTTTGCCGAAGAGGCCTGCGTGAGTGATGAACTCGCCAAGCTTCATCGTGTGCGGGTGAGGAAGCGTCGCTGCCGGAACTTCCGGAACTTGCTCGGCCACTCGCTCGATATGAACCCAATCGTTATCCAGCAACTTATAAGAGATTTTGACGTGTGGGTTTACGAGAGTTGTTCCCTCGAGATAAGTCAAAATGCCGCCATCGCCATTCAATTGAATACGACCGTCGATTTTAAACTCGACCTTTACACCGTGAGGACGGTCCCAATCGATCGTCTCTTTATTCTTAACGATCCCTTTGTTGCCTTTGATATCAACGTCGACGATCGCGCGAACGGCTTTGCGCATCGCTTTCGTCTTGGACGTGACCTTCGCACCCTTTGCG
>CAJYOV010000004.1 GCA_913776405.1 Pseudobdellovibrionaceae bacterium | reverse complement strand
GCAGAAGACATTCCCTTAGTGTCGCCGGGATAACGAGAATAATTCGGAATGTAAGGGCGCACGCCGTCGACCGCACCGACGAACGCGTCGTTGATCGTTCGAGCTGTTGTTAATGGATCCGTTCGGCTAGAGCCAGAGGAATTCGGATCGCCAGGCATCCATTGTTTCGTGTACCACGGGCCGACTCGACCTCCGAACGGTTGCGCGAACGCGCGAGCCTCCATCACGACTGCGCGACCGAAAGGCGCAAACGGCTTCCTTGGATTCGTTTTCGCTTTGACACCGACATATCCCATGCACCACGGATTTTTTTCAAAGCCCAGAGAAGAACGCAGCAATCTAGTCTCTGCTGTTGTCGTCGGCATTTCGGCCGCGATTTGTCGCAAAAACTTCGAGGGATCTAACGATTCAAGATTCGCTGCAGGCGGGAGCTTTTCTGTCTGTATGACTAATGACTGAAAAGGTCGGCACACCTGACCACTCTCTGAATTAGTAAATGGTAGGGAAATCGAAGTGTAGATTTCTGGTAGAACTGGCTCGCCATCGTTATTTGGACCCGCACAATTCTCGTGGCTAAATCCATTATACACCTGGAAATCGCTCTCAGAAAAAGTTGACGCGTTCGACGCTGTCAAATTGTTTCGGATTGTCGCTAGCACGCCTTGCGCGACAGGTTGAAGGTTTTGATCGAGCATCTGTTGCGCAACAAGTTTTTTGCGCAGCTCATAGATCATCGCCTTTCGCCCCGCGAGCGTCATTTTGTACGAATACAGCATTTGAACAGCCAATAACCAGTTTACCCCTGCGGCTGCCTGACAACTGTTGATTTGGTTTTGTCTCGCAAGGATGGAAGAGGCGCGTGCAGCAGCGATGCCAGGGATAAATGGAGCGACCACTGTTAAGATCGGCGTAGTTGGGAGACTTACATTGTAAGTCTGATAACAGTAGTTCTCGAGAAGAGTCGAATTTTTAACGAACTCGTGCCAGTTGTAATTCGCTGCGCACACCGATGGAATCTCGTTCGGATGCCATACATCATCAGTGTACGCGACGTTCAGATCTGACAGCGCCGGCGAATCGTTTCCGCCAGCACCGCGACCACCCAAAGTTCCCATCACGCGGTAGCGCCATGTGAGGAGTTTGTAGTCTTGGCGGATTTGGTAGTTGATGTGGGCGATCTCGTTGAGGATCTCGGCTTGGCGTTGGGCGCCGTAATAGGCGCCGAGGTCGACTGCAGTTTGCAAATTGATTTTGTCGTGAACGACGAGGCCGATGTTGATGACCATCGCGAAGAAGACGAATAGAACTTGAAAGATGAGTGCGACGAAGACAGCCATCTGTCCCGTTTCACTGCGCAAGATGCGTTTACCTAAGGTCCGACTCATGTGTCTCAAGCGTACCATAAGTGGACGCTTCTCATATTGGTTGTTATAATCTGACCATGGTCCAGACACTTCGCCTTCGAGCCCGCTCTCCGTTTTTGTGTCTCATTTTGAGTCTCGTCACGAGTCTCGTTCTTGCCTTCGCATCGAACGCTCGCGCAGACGTTCTCTTCGAGGGCTACTCGAAAGTGATGCTCGAGCAAACGCACATCGGTTATGTGATTCAGCGTTTCGAGTTCAACCCAAAGTCGAAAGAATTTTCGACGATCTACTATCTTCGCACAGCTCCGCCAGCGAACGATGTGATCGAAAGTTTGAAAGCTCGAGCGGATGCGGGGCTTAAGCCGCTGAGCTATCAGTACACCGAGCTTGCAGGCGGCCGTGTTCGAATCGTCGATGCTACTTTCAAGAATGACACGATGACTTTGACTGTTCTTGAAAACAGTCAGAAACGTCCAGCGGTCACAAAGAAAATCCCGAAAGGTGCTTTTCTTGCGAGCTTCTTAAGTTACCTGATGCTGCAGTCGAAAGAAGGCCTCAAGGTCGGCGTAAAGTATAACTACCAAGCGATCGCTGAAGAAGACGGCGCCATCCACAGCGGTGAAGCGTTCATCAAAGCTGAGGAATCAGTGAACGGTGTCAGCGCTTACAAAGTTCTCAACACGTTTAAGAATTCAAACTTCTCAAGCCACGTGACCGGTAAAGGTGAAATCATCGACACGCTTTCGCCAGTACAAGGTATTTCCACAAAACTCGTTGCGACCATTCAAGAAGCAACCGGCGGCAAATCCGTGAATCAGAATCAGCTGCGCCAACTCTTCGGCTCTGTGCCCAAAGGTCAAGACAACGTCATCGCTCGACGCTCAGCCGGCACACCCCTTGGCGGTAGCGAAGTTGCGAAGCCATCTGCGGCACAACCAGCACCAACAACTGCACCTTCAAACAAACAAAAGGTCCTCGAAGGCGAAGCGCCAACCGAAGCAGGCAAAACCGAAGGCGTTCCGGGCGGCAAAGGTTTGCAAATCAAAGGCGGCGCTCCCGCAACGCTTGAGGCAAATCCGAAAGACCCATGATCACTTTCTTGCGTCGGATTCTAACCACGATTCCGGCGCTTGTTGGCGTTGTCACCATTGTCTTTTTCTTACTCCCGCTCGTACCGGGCGACCCTGTTGATCTCATGCTAGGCGAACAAGCCAGTTCGCTCGATAAAGCAGCTCTCAAACACGATCTCGGGCTTGATCTGAAACCACTTCCTCGGTTCGCAAAATTTTTGTCGGGCCTTGCTCGCTTCGATCTTGGAACGTCATTCACCACTCACCGACCAGTTGCTGCCGAGATCGCAGAACGTTTTCCCGCGACAGCTGAGCTCGCTACCTCAGCGATGGCACTCGCGCTTTTGTTTGGAATTCCGTTTGGTGTGATGGCTGCGCTCAACAAGGATCGTGCGCTTGATCAAGCCGCACGGCTTTTCACGCTCTTAGGGACCTCGCTCCCAAGTTATTGGCTGGGTCCGATGCTTGTCTCAATCTTCGCGTTGAAACTCGATCTTCTGCCAATCAGCGAACGAGGCGGCATCGAACATCTGATTTTACCAGCGACAACGTTGTCGCTTGGTCTTATGGCCATTCTCACTCAAGTAACACGAGCCTCGATGCTCGAAGTGATGAAAGAAGATTTCGTTCGTACCGCAAAAGCTAAGGGAGCCTCGACAGCCCAAGTCTATTTTGGGCATGCGCTCGCGAACGCAGCCATTCCCATCATTACCGTCTCAGCTCTCCAATTCGGCGCAGTCCTCACAGGAACTGTCATCGTTGAGACGATTTTCGATTGGCCAGGTCTCGGCACACTTCTGTTTCAAGGAATCCAGAGCCGCGATTATCCGCTCGTACAAGGTTGTGTTCTGGTCGTAGCGCTCATTTATGTTTTGGTGAATCTCTTAGCCGAACTTCTCTACGCATGGGCAAATCCAAAAGTGAGAGTCGGATGAAGCGGCTGAGACTCTTTGGCGTAGCTGTTCTAGGATTCATTTTAGCTTCCGCCATTTTAGCGCCCATGATCGCAACGAAAGATCCAAATCGATTTCATCTTGAAAAGAAGTTTCAACCGCCATCTGCTCACGCGCTTTTCGGTCTCGATCAAAATGGCGCCGACGTGTTTTCACAAGTGCTATACGGCGCACGCACGAGTCTTACGATCTCTTTTTCCGTGGTAGCACTTTCGACACTGATTGGGCTTCTGATCGGATCGTGGAGCGCCTACAGAGGCGGCTGGTGGGACATACTTACGAGTCGTGTCCTCGATATGATTCAGGCGTTCCCTGGTTTTCTGCTCGCACTCGCCCTTGTTGCCGTGATGGGACCTTCCGCGCAGAATCTGATCTTCGCCCTTTGCATCACGGGCTGGGCGAGTTATGCGCGGCTCGTTCGCGGCGAGGTCCTGCACTTAAAAGAGCGAGAGTACGTGAAAGGCGCTGAAGCCGCTGGCGCCTCGTCCTCTCGAATTTTAGTGCGACATATCTGGCCCAATCTTTTTAGCCTGCTGGCGGTTCAGTCCACCTTTGGTCTTGCTGGGGTGATCCTCGCCGAATCGGGACTGAGCTTTTTAGGTCTAGGTCTCCCGCCTGAAACGCCAACGTGGGGCTCGCTTTTAAATCAGGGTCGCCGATTTTTAGTTGAGGCACCCCACATTAGCCTCTTCCCAGGCATCGCTTTGTCGCTTGTGGTTTTATCGATCCAGCTTTGCGGCGACGGAGTCCGTGAGTGGTTGAACCCGAAAGAGCGCCCAGCTACCATAAAGGCATGCGCCACACCATCGGACAACAAATCATCATCGGGCTTCAAGGGCTGACTCTTTCGAAAGACGAAGCGAAATTCATCGTCGACAACAACATCGGCGGCGTCATTCTCTTCAAACGAAACGTTGAATCGCCTGAGCAAGTTCGAAACCTTTGCGCCGAGATTCAAGCGCTTCGTCACCGGATGCCGAACAAGGCACCTCTTTTTATCTCGATCGATATGGAAGGCGGCCGTGTTCACCGACTGAAGGCACCCTTCACTCAGTGGCCCGCACTTGCTCACGTCGGAAAACTTGATTCGACATCGGTTGCCTTCCGATTCGCTCAAGCTATGGGTGATGAATTAAGAGCGGTCGGCATCAATCTCGACTACGCGCCTTCGATCGACATCTTCAACAATCCGCAAAACACGGTGATCGGCGACCGCGCTCTTTCGACGAAAGCCGATATCGTCGCAAAACTTGGCTCTGCTCTCGTCCGTGGTTACATCAAATCGGACATCATCCCCTGCGCGAAGCACTTCCCCGGCCATGGGCACACACTTGTCGACAGTCACTACGGCCTTCCCGTCGAAGAAAAAACGCTCGCCGAGCTTGATGCGGAAGAACTCGAGCCGTTTAAGAAAGTCATTCGTGCGCGCCTCGATCTCATCATGATTGCGCACATCATGTTCCCGAAAATCGATCCGACTTGGCCGGCTTCTCTCAGCGAAATTTTCATCAAAGACATTCTTCGCGGCCAGCTCAGATATCGTCAGCTCGTCATCAGTGACGATCTCGATATGGGCGCCCTCAAAAACAACTGGGACAAAGGCACAATCGCGACACGCGCTCTTCAAGCAGGTAACAACATCCTTCTTTACTGCAACGAACCAGATTCTCCAGGAATCGCACTCGACGCTGTGGAAAAAGCTGTGAAAGACGGTTCGCTACCGAAAGCGGTGGTGGAAGAGAATGCACAACTTGTTCTCGATCTCAAAGCAAACCGTTTGAAAAATCCAGATCCGCTGCCGATGGAAGAAGCGAGCAAAGTCATTGCGCATCCCGATCATTTACGTTTGGCAAAAGCGATTGTCGCAGGCGAAGTGCCAGCCGATCTTCTTGCGCAAGCGACATGATCTCTCAAAGCTCTAAGATCACGTCCGCTGTTTCAGCGCTTTTGCTTTTTAATTCTCTAGCGACAGCGCAGATCCAAACACAGCCCGTTGAAATCGTGGAGGCTGCGCCACCGTCGGTCTTCAGCGAACGCTCAGGCTATTGGCCGACTGAATCTTTGAGTCCTGACGTTATGGTGCAAGATCGTTCGACTTTGAACGACAGGTGGAACTCCGTACCAGGAATTCAGTCACGAGAAGGCGGAAGCCCTACGATCTCCATTCGTGGGTCCGCGCAAGCGGACCGTGTTCTCAAGCTCTTTGAAGGTGCTCCACTCAACATGGCCGATGGTGTCGGCGCAAGCGATCTTCTGATTCCGACTGAAGTGATGTCAGAGGTGTCTTTATTGAAAGGCCCTGCCTCTGTTTTTTACGGAACATCGGCGATGTCGGGCGCAATCGACCATCGGCTTCGCTATTACGATCGCGTTGCGATTAAAGGTACTCTTGCTGACGAATCAAGCCTTCTCGGCTCACGCAGTGTCGGAGCCATTGCACCTTGGCAAAACAAAAGTGAAACCGTGCATGTTCAAGCGAGCCTTTTCCACGAGACGGTGCCGGGAAATTTTCGTTACTCAGCGAGTTCACTCAACGCCGCAGGCCGCAGGGAGAACAACGATTCACAGCTGAATCGCGCAACGCTTGCGACGAATGTGAAACTCGGTCGATGGTCTCTCGGCGCCAGGTTGATTGCTGCCCGAACACAAGGG
>CAJYOV010000003.1 GCA_913776405.1 Pseudobdellovibrionaceae bacterium | reverse complement strand
CTTCGCATCGCTCAATGTTCTGCTGAGGGCGACCGTGATCCAAATAAGCCTGACAGTTGCACGTATGCGAACGGATGAAGCAGATGCTCGAAGAATCGGATCGAGCGCCGATTCTCAGCGCAGATCTGCTTCGTCGACTGAATGCTCTCAACGAGAAAAAATGCGGTCAGGAAAAAGAGAAAGCGTGCTTTCTGTCAGAACTCGATGCGGGTTTAAGCGCTCAGTCTGATCGATACCTGTTATTTCGGGGCGAGCCTGACGGCTTTGAGACGCCAATGACTTCGGCTCTCCTTCGCGGCGCTGTGAGTGGAAATTCTCTCTGCCAAAAATCATGCGATACGCCAACGCTGACAAAACACACTCACGCTCTCGTCGATCAGCTCATCCATAAAGTAGCGAAAGAGAATCCGCGTTTCTACGGCGGTCATACGTTCAACGTAACGACTCAAGACTGGCAGATGGAAGAGATGGCCTCGAATCCACTCTTTGAGGATAAGAGAAAACCGTCGGCCTTTGAGCTTCTCATCAATGCGCATTTTCGCGGGCATCTACAGACGCTTAAACTTCGAGATTCAAATTCGGATGTGATCGCTCTCGATCCTTTCGTTTCATTTTCGTCTTCGCCGGAAGTCGCGGCGAAGTTCAGTCAGTCTTACGTGGGTCGCGGGCGCATCTGGATGATTTCATTTCGAGAGTCTGATCTGATGCGTATTGAAGGCGGCAAATGCCGTGCGGAATTGAAGCGGGTCGGTCTTTATGACCTCTCACGTTGCTCAAGACCACGCATCTATAAAGGTGAGCGTGAGTACGACGCCTACCTGCACGCGCCTTCAAATTCAATTCTGGGCTTTTTTAGGCGTTAAGAGTTTTGCCGGTATCGGCCTCGTCGTTATCGTTTGAACTGATACCGCATGAGTTTCTTAAACGCGGAGTGGTTCGTCGCACCGATATGCCCACCCCACGAAAGTGTAAGAATCTGATCGCTCTTTAGCTCGGATGCGATTTCTCGCCAGCTCTCTCCGGCGTTAATGAAATCGTCAGACGAAGTGATGATACGAAGTTTCGAGCGTTGCGCACGAGGTGTCGAATCGATCCAGTAACCGAGATCACCCATTCGGTCGTTCGGTTTTAAAGCCGCGCGGTAGCGATGCGCATAGCGTTCGATGAAATTCGTAAAGTCCATGCCTATGGGCGAGACCTTTTGTTTCATATCTCGAGCATCTAAGATTTTCTCTGCGAGCTTTACCAATTCTTTCTTAAATGAATAGTGCGCCACTACGGCCGGCGCGCACTCAATCTCGTCGCGAGTGGGCGAAGTTAAGAACTTGCCCCGCCAAACACGAAACTTCGTTTTCAGTTTTTTGAGAAGCGAATGGCACTTCGGCTCGTAAAGCGTCTCGGTGCTTTCGATCATCCGGTCGAGAGTTGAAATCGAAGATGTCAGTTTCAAGGGTGGCCACATGAGTGTGGCCCCTTGAGTGAAAACGGGATTCGTGGACGCGGCGTCTTTCTGGAATGCAACTGCGGCCGTGAGAGCACCGAGGCTTTCGCCTGCGACCATGGCCCCTTCGACGTAACGTGAGCCAAGAACGGTTGTCGCCCATTGAGTCAGGGCTAGTACGGCGGTCGCCTCGTCATTTGGATATTCGGTGCGCTCAATCGGTAGCGCTTCGTGATAATCTCGACTCCAGCAATTCGGAATGAGAAGCACGTGGTAACCCATCTCCGAAAACATCTTCATCATGCCTTGAGCCATGGCTTGATCAGCGTCGCCGAAAATCCCTGGGATAAACACGAGAAGCGGCGCTTTGATACGGCGGGGCTCGTAACGACCCGGAAACGGGTCCGAGTAAGCGGGGCGAAGATAGACACGCACCTTCTTGTCGAAGAACTCTGGCATCTTGATTCGATGCTCGTCTTGGACAAGATCGTCACCATACTTCATTTCGCGTAAACCGCCGCCCCAAACGGCTGCCATCGTGCCTCGTGACATCTCGCTCAAGCCAGAAGGGCCCGGGAAGTTGCCAAAGCCACGACGACCGAACTCGTAGGCTTTTGAATTCCACTGAGCCAAAGCAGACTGAGGGCTTAGGGCGATCATGAAAAGGCAGAGGGCAAGCAGTCGTAAGCGTGACATTGGGGGTGAGCGTCCTTATCTCGAAGGAAGGTCGAAGGTGTCGCTCAGAGGTTTACAAGGCGGTGCCCGACACCGGTAGACTGTGTCGGCGTGAGTGTTCATAGATTTTAAAATTGGGCAGGGGTTGTGACGCTTCCATCACCATCTGTTCGAATCGGTCACAAGCTCAAATCAGAATTCGATATGGGCTGCAAATGAAGCCATGGGATTCGGGACGGCCGCGGCGAGAGGTGCGAGACCAACAACACCGGTCTTCAGAATCGGGAGGTACGCTTTCGCTTCAAGTGCGACTTTCGAGAAGAATTTGTAGCGAGCAAGCGGAACCAATTCGACTCTCGTGCCGGTATCACTCATGTGATGAGCTTCAATTCGAGTCTGCTGCCCAACCCCGAGCGAAAACTCGGGTGAAAGCGCCTTTGTCACTTCGGTGAGGTCTTGCAGCATCATGTAGGCGTCGCCTTCGTAATAGAGCGACTGCCAGAAGTATCGACCGATAAGAGAGTTTTTAAGATCGAAGCCGCTCGCAAGTTTTGCGTGGATGTTCAAGGCATAAGACGAATGCTGAAGCGAAACTTCTTTCGATGTCTCGGTCATCGGTGCGAAGTACCGGAACTGACCAGAAACGCGAAGCGAATCGTCTCGATACCAATCCGGATGAAGAGCGATCAGCGAAGGGTCACCGAGTTCGCGAACATCGTAGGCCGCATCGGAGTTTGAGACTGCGTTGAATGCTGCAGAAGCGAGAAGGCCCCAGCCACTCTGCTCTTTGAAACCAAGAACAACTTCATTCGTAAATGTCGTCGCCTTTTGACCTTCGATATCGAGAGTCTGCGACGTGCCGAGTGTCAGGTTCGAGGTGAACTCACCGACAAAGCTAAACTGAGAGTCACGACGTTCACGAACAACAGCGTGCTCTGCGATAAAGGCGCGTTTTGTTTGCACCGGTTTTTCGGATTCCACGACT
>CAJYOV010000002.1 GCA_913776405.1 Pseudobdellovibrionaceae bacterium | reverse complement strand
CGCTGACGGCGGCTGCGAAAGTCCAATCGTTCATCTTGCTTGAGAAAAAGCAGAACAAAACATACTCGATCGAAGAAAAGCGCGAGCTCGTCGATTCGTGCCTGAAAAAGTCGACTCGTGAAGTTGAGCGTGAGCTCGCGAAAAGAAATCCGGACATTCAGGAAATCGAGACTGTGAAGCCAGTTGGGCGAGATCGGTTTCAGATTTCGTTCTCGATCTCGGAAGAGACTGAACAGAAGATGACCAAGCTCAAAGGGCTTCTCGCGCACTCGAATCCGACCATGACGACTGCGGAGCTGTTTGAAAAGCTGATCGAGCTCGGGCTTGAGAAATTCGACCCAGTTAAGAAGGCGCAACGAGCGACCAATCGTAAGAGGCGTGTCGCTAGCCGCGCGCCGGTTAACGGAGAGGAAGGCGAAAACAAAGTAGTTAACGATTCGGCAGATAAAGACGTGGCGTCTTGTCTGAGTGATTCGCAATTTCATGCGCATGAAACGAAATCGCAGAATCGGAGATTTCAACCGACTAGTCGCTCAAGGTATATTCCGGCGAGTGAGCGGCACAAAGTTTGGTCTCGAAATCGGAGCGGTGGCTGCGAGTTCGTGAGCGATCACGGCGAGCGATGCAGTTCGCAGCAGGCGTTGCAGGTTGATCACGTAAACGGGTTCGCACTCGGTGGATCGCACGGAGCCGAAAATCTGCGCGTAGTTTGCGCGAAACATAATCGTTTCGTTTGGAAGAACCTATCGCGCGCGCATGCGTGAAAGCGCGAGCTTCAAGTCCTCAGCGAATGCTCGAAGCTCAGAACGACGCGCTTGAGACGGTCTGGGGACCAGGCCCCAGCCAAACGCTCAAGCCCGACACTCAAGCCCAAACCAATCAAATCTTCTTTAGCGTACAAGCCGAAGTCACCACAACCGTTTTGCCGCCCTTGCGCGGAACCTTGATTTCTTTTTTGTACTCGATCACGCCGGGTGTGATTTTGAGGACGGTGAGTTCGGTCGTTGTTGATTTTGCGCACTTGGTGAAGACGTTTGAGGTGAGGCGGCCGGTTTCGGTTTGGGTGTCGACTTGGGTTTTGCAGCTTTCGCCGGCTTCGGAATCGACGAAGTCGGTTGGGCCGGCGTTGAGGCGATTGAAATTGAGGATGCCGTCGCCGATCGACAGAGCAAGGCCGTGTTTCGACTCAAACCATGAGACTGTGTACTCCGACTTCAAACTGCAAAACGAGTCTTCGTCTGAGCTAGCAGTCGAGACAACGCGGTAGTTTCCTTCAGTTAAACCGAGCTGTTGTTTCGGATCCGCCACCGAAACGGAGCGGGCGAACGTTACACTTGTGAACGCCTGAAGCACGAGGATCGAAACCTGAGCGAAAGTTTTGAGTTTCATGAGCGTGCTCCCCGAAAACAAGCAGAGTACTGTTTAATCAATTTTTTAGAGACAGACTTCACGAAGATCCGGCGACCATTCTTGAGCTTAATCCATTCGCCGTTTTCAGCGAATTTGAATGGACCCCAGTACTGGTTCGATCTTGTCAAAGGTCCGTTACCGTTAGTCAAAGGCGTCGCGAGCATGCGAACCGAGCAGCGAGTATTTACGCGCAGACTTTCAGGATCGCCCGAGCAGTAACGGCCGCGGTAACGATCGTCGCGACCTTCACGCAAATCACTGCGGCGTTCAATTTGATAGAGACCGACTGCTTTGCCGTTAGGATTGATGTGCGCCGATGAATCGCGAGTTCCGTTGTTACATTTCGATTCTTGCCAAGCGAGTGCTGCGAATGTCCAAACCCAAAAGTGGCGTTTCTGCGCGGGCGTAAAGCTTGCGAAGTTCGGACACGCATTCGATGCGCCATTGCCATTACTCATGTAGATGCGATTGATCTCGGGCTCAGAGATCTGGCGAAGAAGCTCTTGCCCGTAAGGCCCGTAACCACTGCCATCCGCTTTGATGAAGCGATCACACCGAGCACCGCCCGAGAAGAAGCCAGACGACAGTGTCGGCAAGCGATTTTGAACAAACTCATCATCGAACGAACTCGGTGCGCTGATGTCGAGAGCGTCCGAAGTTGCAGCCAGAATCTCGGTTGACACCGGTGTAGGCTCATCAGGATTCGAGCAGTTCTCGCAAACGCCTGAAGCTTCTGTCTGCGCATCGAGAGCTGGACTTGTTTCTGGTGCAGACGCCGCTTCAGCAGGTGCAGCAGCTGCTTCTTCAGGATCCTGCGGCCAGAGCGGTTCGATGTCGTCTGGACCTTTGAAGACTGGCGAATTACGGTTCACCATCAGGCGGCCGGAACTTTTCGCGAGAACACGAAGCGCCATGAAGTGAGTTTTACCTACAAGCGCGCGCGAGCCTGTCGAGCCTGGCGCCATGCTCACGATCTTAACTGGAAAGTAGAAGTCCAATTTCGGATCGCGAACTTTTTTATTGATCTCTTGTGACGTATAGCCCGCTTTCGCGAGCCAGTTGTTGAATGAAGCCGACGCGCTGATTTTGCCGCTTCGGTCGCGAACCGTGTACTTATCTGGAATTTCGACGACGGAACCTTTTGCGAGCATACCGATTTTCGCAAGTTCTTCATTTTTGAAAACACGGAGATTCATGTTCGAGCCAAGACGGATCTGCAAAGCATGCGCAACGGGGCTGAGCAACAAGCTTGTGATCAGAGCCACGAGATGGAAGCCGCTCAACGCACGCTTCAGACTCGATTTAATTTGCGTGGCGTTTAACATGGCCGATCCTCTCGAAAAGGCACCTCGAAGAAATCGAAGAACCTTAATGGGAGTTCAATCCAAGACTCGTGCCGCGATGAAAACATGAGATATCAGCTGCTTGCGCCGAGTTGGCCATCCACCGCCGCTGCACGCTCGCGAAAGGGTTGAGCAGGTGTCAAATCCCTAGGCACGTCTCAATTTGAGACAGGGCGAATTTGATTCGCTACAAGAACTGAGATCAAGATGAAGAAGACAGAGATATCGCCAGCCCAATTGTAATGAAGTAGCTGACCGTGCGGCCCTTGATTCAGAAGAAAGCCCGAAAGAAATGAAGCGAGCCCACTCGAGCCTTGCTGCACACTCGAAGTCAGAGAGAGAAACCGACCACGCAAACCGGGACCTACGCTTGCCGTCACCATCGCGAGTGCCGGAATTCCTCTTGCCGCGATGAGAAGCGTAAACGCCGTCGTTGTACAAAGAATAAGCGGGAACGAAATCGTCGACAGGTGCGTGAGTGCCAACGTCGGGAAAGCTGAGACAAGAGCGAGCGCTGTGTAAACTCGGCGTTTTCCAAAACGATCGGCGAGCCGGCCCACGAAGCGAGCTGTCGCGAAAGTCGCAATCCCGCCAACAAAGAAAACGGTCGCAAGTTCCTCGTGAGAAATGCGGAGATTCGAGACGAGGTACGCACTCATGGAGGGAATTACGCTGAACCCCGCAAACATGAGCGTGATGATCAGCAAAAATGCAAAGCGCGTGTTTCGCTTCAACAGAAAGACTGAAAATGAAGTCGGCGGGAGCGCCGTTTCGCTTTGCGATCTTTTCAACAGAGCTTGAGTCTTTGCGACGAATGTCAGATGTCCACGTAAAGGTGGGAGAGTCGCGGATGCGGCAACCGCAATGAGAAAACCGAGCACTGCGAGTGCGAGAAACGGAAATCTCCAGGTGCCCAGAGACACGAGAAATAACGCAATCGGTACACCTAAAACAGTTGCGACCGAAAACGAAGACATCACGATGCCCGTTGCGAGACCTCGTTTTGATTCCTTGAAGCAGTCACCAATAATCGCGAAGAGAAGAGCTTGAATAAGCCCGCCGCAAGCACCGGCCGCCGCGCGACCTGCGTACAGAAGTGGGAGATTGGGTGCGAACCCGCACACAAAAGTTCCAAGGCAGAGGCCAATGAATAGCACGACCAAAGCTTTCTTTCGGCCAAAATGATCAAGCGTGAAAGCGCCTAGAAGGCCCGCGACTGCAGCCGAGAGACTGTAAGTCGACACGAGTGCGCCGAACTGACCGGTCGTGAGCATCAAATCTTTCATCATTTCGGGCGCAAGAGGCATCACGATGAGCGAATCCAAGACGTGCACAAATTGCACAGCTGCGAGAGTCAGGAGAAGGATTCGTTCACGGAGCGTCATGTTGTCGATCATCCGTGTAAAGATCGACACTTTGCAACGAACTAAGCGTCAAGCTTCAGCCACACCCTCGAACGAGTGTTGAGCCTGTCTGCAACCCAAATAAAACTGGAGACAAGCGGTGGAACTGCCGAACTCAGCCGAGTTCAAGCGTTTCAAAACGCAAAGATTAAAGGAGACATGCAATGGCAACTGAAGCTCAAAAATCAGATTTCCAAATTCTCGAAGAAAAAATTAAAGACATCCGTATCTGTATGCTCGTGACATCTGATCGTGACGGCGTGTTGCGTTCACGTCCTATGGCGACTCAGAAGTTCGATAGCGACAACGTCTTCAAAGGCGCGCTCTACTTCTTCACGAAGGAGCATAGCCCTAAATCGCAGTCGATCGAGCAAGATCAGGCCGTAAACCTCGCTTACGCCAATCCAGACTCGAACACGTATGTGTCCGTAGCTGGTACGGCACAGATCTCAAAAGATAAACAGAAGATGGCAGAGCTCTGGACGCCTGCTCTGAAGGCTTGGTTCCCAGAAGGTTTGGAAGATCCAGAAATCGCACTCATTGAAGTGAACGTCGACAGCGCTCAGTACTGGGACGCACCGAATGGCAAACTCGTGCAGCTGGCTGGTTTCGCGAAAGCGATCTTGACTGGCAAAGAGATGAAACACGATCAGTCATCGAAGAAACTCGATCTTCACCACTAATCAAAAACGTTTTTCAAAACGTAAAATCGAAAAGAAGTCGGGCAGGGATGCTCGACTTCTTTTTTTTGGAGGGACTTACTTTGTGCGGTGGATGAGGTGGTAACCGAACTGCGTGCGAACGGGTTCGGAGACGTGG
>CAJYOV010000001.1 GCA_913776405.1 Pseudobdellovibrionaceae bacterium | reverse complement strand
CGGGGAGCGAAAGCTTGAACCTATTGAGCGGAGTCGCGGTGCGGATTGTTTAGTTCGGGAGGCTCATCGGTTTCGATAAGCCTTTGTAAGGGGGGAATGGGTCGGGAAGAGAGACTCAAATGACCGCCAGATATGTCAGCGACCACCTCGCTGAGCACGTCGTTTAGATTCCAGAGCAATCAAGGGCTGGAGCGGTTTTTCCGTTAGCGAGTGGCTGCGAATTGTGAGAGTAGAATCGTTTTAAAATTCCGTTGAGCCATCCGTCGCAACCATTGGAGCGTTGAGCCTCCCTGGCCCGAACTCCGACTTTAAAACCTTTGTGGAAAGTCGGTGCGCATTTGAAATGCAGGAGACTCATCATTTCTAATGAGCCTTTATAAGCGCGGGCGCGAGCACAGGCGCGGAGTGAAGGGAGTGGGCCTTAATCGGGCAGCGCTGATCGCAGCTCCTTCACTGTCTTAGCGAGCCACTGCGTGTAGCGAAAGATAGGCGTGCACCACTGAGTATCTCCAGGATACCCGCCATGAATGACTCCCCAAAGTTTTAGTCCCGTTGACGTTCTTGAAAAGCAGGGACCACCTGAGTCGCCATGGCCAAACGCGTGCGCGCGATCGGTTTGAATGGCAATCAATTTTGCCGTATTTGAAGAATAACCAGGGGAGTCCATGGCGTCGGTTTGGAATGCAGTCTGCATGTATCGCAGCTTGTAGGGTATCCCACTGGCCTTTTCGAACTCCGAATTGAAAACGCTAAAACCTGCAACCACATATTCTAAATTTCGAAATGCAGGATCCTCGGTCGTCATTACTGCAGCGGGACCCACGTTAGCTGGTGCGGGTTTCGAGAGTCTTAGAAGTGCTAGATCATTGTCTTCAAAACCGATTCGTCGTCTCGTATTGTACTTTCTCAAGACGGATATGTCTTTAGGCTGAACGATCTCCCCCTGCTCTCGCTCCGCACTTTTGCTCAGGTTGAAAGCGAGACCAAAAAAAACGCGTGTCGGCCCTGCGTAGCGCTTACCTTTTTCGTCAACCAGGCAGTGGGCTGCCGTTAGAACGAGATCTTGTGCGATCAAGGTTCCTGAACAGACTCTGAAGTACGGCGGATCTTCAGTAGTAATCGCGACTACCGATTTTGCGACCTCGTCGCCTTCCATCGCTACAACGCCATTGAAGACCGCCGGGCGGCGATCGGTAATCGTCGTTGCTACGTCGAAGTTCTTCGAGTTTGGCGAAACGCATCCGGCGACAACGGAAAATAGGGTTACAGATATAATCCAGATAAATCGATGAGATTTCATGCGCCTCCCATCTCAAGAGTTTCGCAGTAGCTAAGGAGCTAGTCGATTGAGAGTCGCCCAACTGGACCTTGGTCGACAGCGCGATCTCAGGTAAGGCTCGCTATTTTATGCGAATGTAGGCGCCGTCGAACGTGACGTTCAGGCCGCCACAATTCTTGTTGTCAGACGCTATGAGGTAGCGATCCAGCAGTCGGAACGTGACCGTGCACTCATCCTCTTCGACCGTTATCTCGCCGTTTGCTAGCTTCGCAGTTCCTGCAAACTGACCGTCGTTATCTTTATAGACCGCCTCGCCCTTCCAAGTTTCGCCGGCTTTACCTGAGACGGTGAACCGAAACGAGTAGAACTCGATCACCTTTCACGAGATAACTCTTTTGCTGAATGACACAGCCGGGATCGGAAGGTTTGCAGCCCGCAAACCTTTTATAAAAATGTAATTTACCTTCAGCCTCCGTCACCACGACTTCGTGAAGATCGCTCCATTCTGTGGTCGCTTCGCAAAGAGTCTCCTTCAGCGCGAAACACTTCGCGCTGATGAGTAAAACGAGTGGCGTAATAATCAAGGTCAGACGACGACGAAATCGGACGTGATTTTCCATGAAAAAATCTTAGCAATCAGAAATTGTTTAAGTCTAAACCTAATTCTGAATCACTGTGATTCATACATCTGAGTTAATCTCATCCGATGAGCTGGCGGGCGATCAATCCCGGCAAGTGTAGATGAGCTCGACCGTCGCCTCGTAGTAGGGAGTCCAGCTTCTGCACGCTTTGAGTTCTGCTCGGATCACGCGCGTGGCGAGCTTCTTGACGTTATAACAACCTTCAGATGCTCGCTTCAAAGCCTCTGCCTGTGCATCTTCGATCGCTCGTGCGAGTAGATCGGTCTCGAGTTCGCAATTACCGAATGTCCCGGGAAAGCCGCCCGACGCGACGACGGAAAACTGCTGCGCGGTTGATCCCTCGCGAGCTGCAGCTGGAAGTTTCGACTCATCGGCCTGAGCCTGTGCTGAAGTGAGTAAGACTGACAGAATGCTGATGTTCAATAGACTCTTGATCATAAAAACCCCTTTTGTTGAGTTGAATGTGCAAGCGGGGAGGTTGAATTAAAAGGTCATAAAGGTTACAAATCATTAACTTATGGATACGAATCGAATCAGATATTTTCTGTCTCTTGCGCGCACGGGTAGCATCACGAAGGCTGCTGAGGTCCATCGCATCTCTGCTGCTGCGTTCTCGAAAGCGATGAAAGTGTTTGAATCCGAAGTTGGTGAGAAACTGACGATTCCGCATGGGCGCGGTCTGATACTCACCGATTATGCGAACTCGATCGTTCCAAGCTTACAAATGATAATCGAACAAATTGACGGCATCCGCGATCGGTCGGTTGGCAGTCGAACTAGTAAGCACGTTTTCAAGGTTGCGACCTTCGAAGTTTTTTCGACTCACTTCATGGCTAAAGCAGTTCACGAATTCTTTCCAGACCACGATTGCGTCGTTCACGAAATGATCCCCGGCCGGATGGAGGAAGCTGTCGCAAGCGGCGCTGTCGATCTTGCTCTGACGTATCTACCAATCCCGCATCCTGATCTTGATCTGTTACGAATCACCGATATCGAAATGGGCGTTTACGGGCACCCATCGTTGATCGCGAATGAGCCGTTTGAGTCTTTGCCATTTGCTATTCCGGTGGGCCCGATTGACGGGTCGCCGAACAAAGTGCGTGGGCTAGATGGTTGGCCCGACGACGCCTTTCCGCGAACGATTCGATACCGCGTCGAGATGCTGGAGACGGCGCTTGGTCTTTGTCGTGAGGGCTTAGCAGTCGCTTATATCCCTAGATTTACCGCTCGGCTCTACAACGGTGTCGTTCGTGCAGACCTGCGGCTCGAATTAGTGGAGACGCCAAAGAAATTCCCCAAGCGCCGAGACTCGGTCTATCTGATTAAACGGAAGTCGGAAACTGAAGGCCGCGAAGCGAAGAAGCTTGCGCAGGCCGTTCGCAAAATCTGTCGGCCTGGCTGACTTAGCCGGCAAAAGGCATCGTGAAACCAAAAACGGTACACGCGGTGTCATCGAGAACAGTCATGCGGTATGTGGTACTTGAAACGCCTCGGTCTCTGAGAACTACGTCCCAAGTGTAGATCGTTCCTGATTCGGACAACTCAGGTTTTAGCGCTAGTTTCGCGGATGCTTTCGTTATTTTCGCGGCTGGATTGTTGATCTTATACAGTGCTGAAGCTGCATCTACCGCGTTCTGACGGCAGCTCTGGGCGTGTGCGGCTGATGACAAGAGAGACAAAACGAGAACGAATAAAACAGTTTTCATGGAAACCACCTTTTTACGGTTGAACTTTAAAACTGCCCGAAGTCGTACTCGGTAAAGCCGTTCACCGAAAGCAGTAAAAAATCACGGTAAGTATGACGGTACGGAATAGTTCTCGCCGGGATCTGTAGCGGTGCTAATTGTCTAGCTTAATGACTCATTACCGCCTCTAACGTCCGCTTTAACTCAACCTCCACACTCGGAGAGGCGTGGTTGAGCAGAAAATTTAGAGCCATTTATGGGAACG